>NZ_JBYSWF010000098.1:0-18071 GCF_058780865.1 Pseudomonas sp. GP01-A4 | reverse complement strand
GCAAATCTGTCACTGACCCACCGCCTTCGCGAGCAAGCCCGCTCCCACATTTGGATCTCCACACGGCTTTATTTCACGGGTCGTCCCGCAAAACCCCTCGCAACCCCTCGTCCCACCAGAAAATTCTTTCTGGTTATATAAACATTCTTAAATAGTATTTTTAAGAATATCCGCGCTTATCTACTATCGCCCTCACGCCGCAAGCAGTGCCGCCACTGCGAGGCACTTCTCATTTCAGGAGCACGACCATGAGCGCATCTCTACGTAGCGTTGACGGCCAGGACGAAGCAGCCATTTTGCGCGAGATCCAGAGCGCCCTGCGCGATCTGCGGTTTGGCGCGGTGGAAATCACTGTGCACAACGCCCAGGTAGTACAAATCGAACGCAAAGAGAAATTCCGTTTGCAGAACCCGGGCAACAAACCGAGCTGAGCAACACCGGCGATTCGATTGCAAGACCCGCAACTATAAGAAAAAAGCCAACACCCAAGAATTTCAGGAGCCTTCTATGTCGTCGATTCGCCGTTATGCCCTGGCAGCACTGGCCAGTGCCGTGTTTGCCGGTTCCGCTGTTGCCAAGGATTACGAACTGCTCAACGTGTCTTACGACCCCACCCGCGAGCTCTACCAGGACTACAACGCTGAATTCACCAGCTTCTGGAAGCAGTCGCACCCGGGTGACAACGTCAAGATCCAGCAATCCCACGGTGGTTCGGGCAAGCAGGGCCGCGCGGTAATCGACGGCCTGCGCGCCGACGTCGTGACCCTGGCCCTGGCCGGCGACATCGACGAAATCGCAAAACTGGGCAAGACCCTGCCGGAAAACTGGCAAACCCGCCTGCCGGACGCCAGCACCCCGTACACCTCGACCATCGTGTTCCTGGTACGCAAGGGCAACCCTAAAGGCATCAAGGATTGGGGCGACCTGATCAAGAAAGACGTGTCGGTGATCACCCCGAACCCGAAAACCTCCGGCGGCGCCCGCTGGAACTTCCTAGCCGCCTGGGCCTACGGCCTGAAAGCCGGTGGCAGCGAAGCCAAGGCCCAGGAATACGTGAAAGAGCTGTTCAAGCACGTGCCGATCCTCGACACCGGCGCGCGCGGTTCGACCATCACCTTCGTCAACAACGGTCAGGGTGACGTGTTGCTGGCCTGGGAAAACGAAGCCTTCCTGGCCCTGAAGGAAGACGGCGGCGCCGACAAGTTCGACATCGTTGTACCTTCGCTGTCGATCCTCGCCGAGCCGCCAGTGGCCGTGGTCGACAAGAACGCCGAGAAAAAGGGCAATACCGAGATCGCCACCGAGTACCTCAAGCACCTGTACAGCCCGGCTGGCCAGGAGATTGCGGCGAAGAACTTCTACCGCCCACGCGATGAGAAAGTCGCCGCCAAATACGCCCAGCAGTTCCCGAAACTGGACCTGGTGACTATCGACAAAGACTTCGGCGGCTGGAAAACTGCCCAACCGAAATTCTTCAATGACGGTGGCGTGTTCGACCAGATCTACTCGGCGCAGTAAGCAAAATCAAACTGTAGGAGCCAGCTTTCTGTGGGAGCCGGGCTTGCCCGCGATAGCATCACCTCGGTGTAACTGATACACCGAGGTGCCGGCATCGCAGGCAAGCCAGCTCCCACAGAAGCTCGCTCCTACAGTGGTATCTACCCGCTAACCAAGGACTCTTATGTCGCGTCGTATCTCCCCCGTCATACCCGGCTTCGGGCTGACGCTGGGCTACACCGTGGTGTACCTCAGCCTGATCGTACTCATCCCCCTTGCGGCGATGTTTGTACATGCCGCTCAACTCACCTGGGATCAGTTCTGGAACATCATCTCCGCACCGCGTGTGCTGGCGGCGTTGAAACTGAGCTTCGGCACTGCGTTGTATGCCGCGATCATCAACGGCGTGATCGGTACCCTGCTGGCATGGGTACTGGTGCGCTACACCTTCCCCGGGCGCAAGATCATCGATGCGATGATCGACTTGCCGTTCGCCCTGCCCACCGCCGTCGCCGGTATTGCACTCACCGCGCTGTACACGCCCACTGGCCTGGTAGGCCAGTTCGCCGCCGACCTGGGCTTCAAGATCGCCTACACCCCCCTGGGCATCACTCTCGCGCTGACCTTCGTCACGCTGCCATTCGTGGTGCGTACCGTGCAGCCGGTGTTGGCCGATATCCCCCGGGAAATCGAAGAAGCCGCCGCCTGTCTCGGCGCCAAGCCCCTGCAAGTGTTCCGCTACATCCTGGTACCGGCGCTGCTGCCTGCCTGGTTGACCGGCTTCGCCTTGGCGTTTGCACGAGGTGTCGGTGAGTACGGTTCGGTGATCTTCATCGCCGGCAACATGCCGATGAAAACCGAGATCCTGCCGTTGCTGATCATGGTCAAGCTCGACCAATACGACTACCACGGCGCCACGTCCATCGGTGTGCTGATGCTGGTGGTTTCCTTTGTCCTGCTGCTGCTGATCAACTTGCTGCAGCGGCGCATCGAACACCCATAAGGAGGCGCGGAACATGTCCCAATCGTCTATTTCCGCCGCGTCCTCGGCCAACGCTGCCCGTCGTGGCAGTGCGGTGTCCCGACGCATCCTGATCAGCCTTGGCTGGCTGGTGTTCTTCCTGTTTTTGTTGCTGCCGCTGTTTATCGTGGTGTCCCAGGGCCTGAAGAATGGCCTGGGTGCGTTCTTCACCGCGATCCTTGAGCCGGACGCGCTGTCGGCATTGAAACTCACGGTGATCGCCGTGGTGATTTCGGTACCGCTCAACGTGGTGTTCGGCGTCAGCGCCGCCTGGTGCGTGAGCAAGTACTCGTTCCGTGGCAAAAGTATCCTGGTGACCCTGATCGACCTGCCGTTCTCGGTATCGCCGGTGATCGCCGGCCTGGTCTACGTATTGATGTTCGGCGCCCAGGGCTTCTTTGGCCCGTGGCTGCAGGACCATGACATCCAGATCGTGTTCGCCTTGCCGGGCATCGTGCTGGCGACCATCTTCGTCACCGTGCCGTTCGTGGCGCGTGAGCTGATCCCGCTGATGCAGGAGCAGGGCACCCAGGAAGAAGAGGCCGCGCGCCTGCTGGGCGCCAATGGTTGGCAGATGTTCTGGCATGTCACCGTGCCGAACATCAAGTGGGGCCTGATCTACGGCGTGGTGCTGTGTACCGCGCGGGCCATGGGTGAGTTCGGTGCGGTGTCGGTGGTGTCCGGCCACATTCGCGGCGTGACCAACACCTTGCCGCTGCACGTCGAGATCCTCTACAACGAATACAACCACGTCGCCGCGTTTGCCGTCGCGAGCCTGTTGCTGATCCTGGCGCTCTTCATCCTGCTGCTCAAGCAGTGGAGCGAGAACCGTATCAACCGCCTGCGCAAAAGTGCTGGTGAGGAATAAGTCATGTCGATCGAAGTCCGTAATGTCAGCAAGAATTTCAACGCCTTCAAGGCCCTGAACAGCATCAATCTGGACATCCAGAGTGGCGAGCTGGTGGCGTTGCTGGGCCCGTCCGGCTGCGGCAAGACCACCCTGCTGCGGATCATCGCCGGTCTCGAAACCCCGGATGCCGGCAACATCGTGTTCCATGGTGAAGACGTCTCCGGCCACGACGTGCGTGATCGCAACGTCGGCTTTGTGTTCCAGCACTACGCGCTGTTCCGCCACATGACCGTGTTCGACAACGTCGCGTTCGGCCTGCGCATGAAACCGAAAAACCAGCGCCCCACCGAAAGCCAGATCGCCGTGAAAGTCCACGAGCTGCTGAACATGGTGCAGCTCGATTGGCTGTCGGATCGCTACCCGGAACAACTCTCCGGCGGCCAGCGCCAGCGTATCGCCCTGGCGCGCGCCCTGGCGGTAGAGCCGAAAGTGCTGCTGCTGGATGAACCCTTCGGCGCCCTGGATGCCAAGGTTCGTAAAGAACTGCGCCGCTGGCTGGCGCGCCTGCACGAAGACATCAACCTGACCTCGGTGTTCGTGACCCACGACCAGGAAGAAGCCATGGAAGTGGCGGACCGCATCGTGGTGATGAACAAGGGCGTGATCGAGCAGATTGGCTCACCGGGCGAAGTCTACGAAAACCCGGCCAGTGATTTTGTTTATCACTTCCTCGGGGACTCCAACCGCCTGCATTTGGGTGAAGACAAGCACGTGCTGTTCCGCCCGCATGAAGTGTCGCTGTCGCGCCATGAACTGGAAGACCACCACGCGGCTGAAGTGCGTGATATTCGCCCGCTTGGCGCGACCACCCGGGTGACCCTGAAGGTCGAAGGCCAGAGCGAACTGATCGAAGCCGAAGTGGTAAAAGACCACGACAGCCTGACTGGTTTGGCGCGGGGCGAGACGTTGTTCTTCAAGCCCAAGGTCTGGCAAAAAGCCTAAAAGCGCCGCAAAACCCATGTGGGAGCGGGCTTGCTCGCGAATGCGGTGGTTCAGTCGGTACATCCGGTGACTGACACTCCGCTTTCGCGAGCAAGCCCGCTCCCACATTTGGATCTCCAGTGTTGCTCAGGCCGTGGCGTTCTTGTGCCGCACGGCCACGGGCCCCGAGCGCTCTTCAATCTGCCGCTTCAGGTCATGCCGCAGCCCCACCAGGAACGCCAACTCCGCCACCACAAACAACGGCCCCACGATCAACCCGGACACGTCATCGACAAACGCCGGTTTGCGCCCCTCGTAGTAATGCCCCACAAACTGGATCACCCAGCCCACCACGAACATGCCGATGCCGCTGCTCAGCCACACCAGCGTGCTTTGTGCCGCCAGCACATGCCCGGCCCACACCGACAGGCCCATCAGCACCGTCATCAGCACGCCGAGCGCCAGTTCCAGGCGCAGGTAGAACCATGCCGAAAGCAGCGCCACTACCACCGCGGGCGACAGCCACAGCCCGGCCACCGTCCATTCGGGGCGTGACAGCAGCACGGCCACGGCCACCACGATCAGCGGGATGCCGATAAAGTGGCTGGCGATATTGCGCGGGTCGCGGTGGTAGGCGGCGTATTGACTGAGATGGTCGACGAGGCTTTTCATTGTTGTTCCTCCTGTAGGATGTTTGATCATGCCCTGTAGGCCCACGACACACTGTCAACTGGCCGACAATCTTCGGAGTTCGCATGGATGTAGAGAAATGGCACCCACGGCTGGCCACCGGTCACTGGTACAGCCATCTGCCTGCTGACTTACAGAATAGCTTGCTGGCCAGCGCCCGGTTGCGGCAGCTGACGGCGGGGCAATACCTGTTCAAGCGCGGCGATCCGCCGTGTGGGTTGTACGCGGTGCTGGAAGGCTCCTTGCGCATCAGCGCGGTGAACGAGCAGGGCAAGGAGGCAGTGTTGAGCCTGGCGGAATTGCCATACTGGTTCGGCGAAATCTCATTGTTCGACGGGTTGCCCCGCACCCACGATGCCTGCGCCGTCGGGCCGTGTACGTTGTTGCAGGTACCGCAGCCGGCGTTGCTGCACATTCTTGAACAGACTCCGCGTTACTGGCGCGACATGGCCCTGTTGATGAGCCAGAAACTGCGCCTGACCTTTATCAATATCGAGCAATTGAGCCTGATGCCGGCGTCGGTGCGGGTGGCGCACCGCCTGCTGATGATCGCCGAGGGCTATGGCGACATCGAGCAGGCCCGGCAGGTGCTGCAACTGCCCCAGGAAGACTTGGCCGCGATGCTGAGCCTGTCGCGCCAGACCACCAATGCGTTGCTCAAGGACCTGCAAGGCCAGGGCATCGTGCGCCTGGGCTATGGCGAGATCGAAATCCTCGACCCGCAACGTTTGCGCGAGGCGGCGCATGCCTGAGGGTGGTAGCCTGCGTTCACGATTATTCGAGGTGTGTTATGCGCGTCCTGCTAGTGGAACACGAGTCAGAGGCGGCCGAGGCGATGGGCCGCAGTCTTGAAGAGGCCAGCTACACGGTGGAGGTGGCGGCCAATGGCATGGCGGCCCTGCGCTTTGTGGAAAGCACCGAATACGACCTGGTGATCCTGGATGTGATGCTGCCGGGGCTGAATGCCTGGAAGCTGCAGCAGGCGATCCGGTTGAAGGGTGAGACGCCGATGTTGTTTTTGACCACGCCGGACGGGATTGAAGATCGGCTGCGTGGGCTGGAATTGCATGAGGATGATTATTTGCTCAAGCCGTTTGAGGCCCGGGCGTTGGTGGCGCGGGTTAAGAAGGTGTTGCGGCGGGATCGGGGGCGCTGACTGCCACTGGCTTTTGGGGTGTTTGATTGACCGCTTTCGCGAGCAAGCCCGCTCCCACATTTGACCGAGTACATCCTTTGGAATGTGGTCAAATGTGGGAGCGGGCTTGCTCGCGAAGAGGCCCTCATAGCCACCGCAACTCCAGCTACCTCAACCCATCCCGAAACTGCCCCGGCGTCATCCCGGTCCAGCGCTTGAACGCCCGGTTGAAGCTGCTGGTATCGGCAAACCCCAGCAAATGACTGATCTCCGCCAGCGAACACTCGGGGTCCCGCAGATGCAGCAGCGCGAGGTTCTCCCGGCATTCGTTCAGCAGCGCATCAAACCGGCAGCCCTCATCCGCCAGATGCCGCTGCAAGCTGCGCAAACTCAAATGCAACGCCTGGGCGATGCGCTCGGCACTCGGTTCACCGTCAGGCAACTGCGCCTCAATGGCCGAACGCACCTTGCGTTCCCAGGTCAGCGGCCGCAGTTGCGCCAGGGTGCGCTTGAGCACGGTTTCATTGTGCTCGGCCAACTCGGGGTTGGCATCGTCCAGGTGGCTGTCAAAGTCCCGTGCCGCAAATTCCAGACGGTCTTCCTCGGCGGCAAAAAACACCGGCGCGCGAAATACCGTGTGCCACGGCTTGGGATCAGCCGGCTCGGGCCGCCGCAGGTACACCGCCAGCGGTGCGTACTCCCGGCCCAGGCGATTGCGGCAGGTGCGCACGTAAATCGCGGCGAACGCATCAATCGCCTCAAACGCGGGTGCGGGTGTACCGGCGGGCTGTTGCAGGCGAAAGCGGTAACGTTCGCCCTCACGGCTAAGCTCCAGGCTCAGGGCGTCGCTGACTACCTGGTGATAGCGCACGATCCGCTCGAACACTTCCCGCAGGCTGCCGCTGGCCACCAGCGCATAACCCAGCGCGTGAAAGGTGGTGGGGCTGACAAACCGCGACACCCGCAAGCCAATCGCCGGGTCGCCGCTGACCTGTACCGCCAGTTCCCACAGGCGCGTGGTGGCCGATAGCGGGTAGCGCGCGTTCGGATCTTCCATCAACTGCGGGTCGAGCCCGGCCTGGGCGCACAGCGCGGCGCTGTCGAGGCCCAGGGCGTCGAGCTGCTTGCGCAGGGCGCGGGTCCAGCTGGCGAGAGAGGTCGGTTCGGTCATGTTGATTGGCGCTTGCGGTCAACAGGTTGGCGTGTGGGGCTAGCGTCCCGCCAGATCGCATAGGGCAGGATGTACGCATCAATAAGACAGAGGATGGAAGCATGGACGGTACTTCTGCAAGCCCCCGGCAGATGAACGCACAACAGCGTTCAGCGCATATTCGTGAAGTGGTGCTGGCCGAGGGGCTGTTATTGCGCCAGCGCCACCCCTGGCTGCTGCATCAGGATGCGTTGGGCGCGGGCATCCTGGCCTTTGCCCTGGTGGGCATGCTGGGTTCGGCGGCGCTGTATATCACCGGGCACATGGCGTGGTGGGTGTGCCTGCTGCTCAACGCATTCCTCGCGTCATTGACCCACGAACTGGAACACGACCTGATCCACAGCATGTACTTTCGCAAGCAGCGCCTGCCCCACAACCTGATGATGGGCCTGGTGTGGCTGGCGCGGCCCAGCACCATCAACCCTTGGGTACGACGCCATATCCACCTCAATCACCACAAGGTTTCCGGCAGCGAAACCGACATCGAAGAGCGCGCGATCACCAACGGTGAACCGTGGGGCCTGGCACGTTTGCTGATGGTCGGCGACAACATCATGTCGGCACTGATCCGGGTGCTGCGGGCACCGTCCTGGAAGCACAAGCTGGGCATTCTCAAGCGCACGGCGCTGGTCTACGCACCGCTGGCGCTGCTGCATTGGGGCGCGTGGTATGTGTTCCTCGGCTTTCATGCCGCCAATGGCATCGCCAGCCTGCTGGGCGCGCCGATCGACTGGTCGGCCAACACGCTGGCGGTGATGCAAGTCATCGACATCGCCGCCGTGGTGATCATCGGCCCCAACGTGCTGCGTACCTTCTGCCTGCACTTTGTCAGCTCCAACATGCACTACTACGGCGACATCGAGCCGGGCAACGTGATCCAGCAAACCCAGGTACTCAACCCGTGGTGGCTGTGGCCGTTGCAAGCGTTCTGCTTCAACTTCGGCAGCACCCACGGGATTCACCATTTTGTGGTCAAGGAGCCGTTCTATATCCGTCAGATGACGGTGAAGGCGGCGCACAAGGTGATGGCTGAGATGGGCGTGCGCTTCAACGATTTTGGCACGTTTGCCCGGGCCAATCGGTTTGCGCGCCAGGAGGGACGGCTGAGCGAACTCAACCCGGTGGAAAGGACAGCGAGCTGAGCAAGCGTCCCGGTCACCCTGGGGTGACCGGGTGCGATTTACTGAATGGCCTGGTAGAAGTTCACCTGTGCTTCATCCAGGTACGCGAGGATTTTCGCCGGCAGGCGCTCGGTGGGTTTCGCCGGGCCGAAGGCTTTGTAGAGCGTTTCGAAATGCGCGTGCAGGTCCGCGACGCTTTCCCACTGTTCGTTGAGAAAGAACCGGTTGGGGTTCTCTTCATCCTTATGCCATTGATAGACCACGGCCTTGTCGTGCTGGTGGGTGAGCTTTTGTGAAACGGCCGCTACATCACGATAGAACTCGGCCTGTTTGCCTTCTTTGATGGTGCCGCTGAAAACCAGGTAGAGCATGTTGGAATCCTCGGTTTGGGGAGATTGCAGAACATCTGCATCGCCAAACTAGCCTCAGTGAGCAGGCGCTTGTAGCCAGCCCGCCGCGAATTCAGAATTCGTAAAAGGCCTCGTTGCCCAATCAGGCCAGGGGGGCGAGCCAGGCGCGCAGGGTGTCGGGATGCCTTGCCAGCCAATCGATCGCGGCGTCATCCGCGGATTGCCCGCCACGGTTGAGCGCATCATCGAGTTCGGCAACGATGAGGTTGGAGAGGCGGATATTGTCCAGTACCTGGATCTCGGCAGCCGTGAGTAATACCAAGCGATCCTCGCGCGCCAGCAGCACCGCTCTATCAACACTGCCGAGTAATCCCTTGGGGTCTTTCAGGTCGCGAATTCGATAACGGTGGTGCAGGAACTGAGGATGCCACAGCGGCACGATGCCCCAGCGCCGCTGCTGATACAGCGCCTCGAACGCCTTAATACAATCGTCCTGGCTGCCCGTGCGGAACCGATATCCGGCGTCGTTCAACCCGTATTCGTCCATGATTTTCAGCGAGAAGCGGGTAATGCCCGCACCCGGGCCGATCCCCTGGATCAGCGGGTTCATCCGGGCCCGGACGTCGGGCTTGAGCAGGTCCTCGATGGATTCCACGTCATGCTCGCTGACATAGTCCGGCACTCCCCACAAGGCATAAGGCTGATAGTGCAGGCCCAGTTCGCGAGTGGGCGTCACTGCCTCCACCGCTTGCTTGTACAGCCCGTGGCTGAAAGGAATCCAGGCGGAGACCAGCATGTCGACCGAGCCTTTGCGCAACTGCTCGAAGTTTTCCTCGTGCAGGGCATAGTGGCGCTCAACGGTCAGGCCCATGCGTTGCAACACCAGCGCTACCACCCCAGCGGTAACCCGATGGAACGACAAGTCTGTCACCCCTAGTCGAACGACGCGTGGACCGCTCGCGAGATTTGTTTTGCCTGCAGCTTGGTGAGTCACCGTCATGATTTTTTCCCTATGCTAAAAATCGCCCTGGAACTCGGCGATCATGAACTCGACGAAAGCCCGAGCCTTGGATGAGATCAACCGCGCGCTGGGGTAGATCGCCCAGATATCCCGGGTTTGCTCCAGGACACAGGACGGCATGATTTCCACCAATGCGCCGCTTTCCAGTGAGGGCCTGACGTTCCACTGTGAAACAGAGACGATGCCGAGCCCACCCTCCGCGGCAAGCCGTGCGCTTTCGCCGCAATTGACTCTGAGCGAACCACTGATTGTCGTGACTTTGTGTGACTGGGCACCCACGAAACGCCAATGGTCCTCGTCGCCCAGCAGGATGCAGGAATGATTGGCCAGCTCCGCAGGTGAAGTCGGTTCGCCATGCGCCTGGAGGTAGGCGGGTGCCGCACACAGGATGCGTCGGTCGCAGCCGAGCTTGCGCGCCACCAGGGATGAGTCCTTCAGGGCGGCGATGCGGATTGCCACATCAATCCCGATCTCGGTCAGGTCCTGCATTTGATCGGACAGTATCAGGTCGATCTTCAGCTTCGGGTTGGCGTGCAGGAACCGGGTAATGGCCGGCATCAGGCACATCCGCGCGAAGGACCCGGGGGCGGATACTCTTAACACCCGCTTGGCCACGTCCTTGCCTTTCACCGCGACCAGATAGGCCTCGTCCACGGCTGCCAGCACCCGGATTGCATGGGGCAGAAACAGCGCACCGTCTTCGGTCAGGCTGACCTGGCGAGTGGTGCGATGCAGCAGGCGCATGCCCAGGTATTCTTCAAGCTTCGCCAGTTTGTGGCTGGCCACCGAGGGCGCGAGTCCCAGCTCCCTGCCGGCTGCGGTGATATTGCCCAGCTCTGTTGATCGCATGAACAGGTTCAACGCATCAATATTCATGCTTCGGCGCCGCTAGTGTGTGGGCGCCGGCGCGGCATCGATCTTCACGCGCAGCAGGCTGTAGGGTTTCTGGCGCAAGTCTTTGCCTGCGTGAAAGATGCTTTGGCGGTGCAGCTGATTGGCGATGAAGTACAGGTAGCCATCAGGACCGATTGACAGTGTGTCGGGCCAAAGCACACGCGGATCATGGACGATGGTCTGCCATTGCCCGTTCGCCAGCCGTTTGCGCACGCTGTTGTTTTCGTAGTCGCCGGCATACACGGCCCCCGAGGCGTCGGCTTCAAGCCCGTCCGAGGCGCCTTTTTCCCCGAGGTCTTTGACCGCCATTTCGAGCCGTGCTTCGCTGACTGTCTCGTCACGCAGCAGTGCCGTGGGGATGGCGTACAGGTGCCGACTCGACAGCGGGCAGAAATACAAGGTCTGCCCATCAGCCGACAGGGCGATGCCGTCCGAAGCCACGGCAAAAGGCTGGGTGCCGCCTTTGGCATCCCGCACTTTCAGGACCTGGCCTTCGACCGTGGGTACGAAGTTCGGGTCGACCGAGGTCGAGGGTGCACCACTGAGCCGGCGTATGGCCGTGCCACTGGCGATGTCCATGACGATGATCGCGCCCGGGCCGGTAAGTGAAGAGTCGGTGATATAGATCACGCCTTGGTCACCCACGCGAAAATCAAAGCGCATGTCGTTGACGTAGGTGCCGGGCAGCATGACGTTTTTCGGGAATACGAGGGTCTTGACCACCTTGTTGGTGGCGAGCTCAACTGCGACGAGCTTGGCACCACCTGGCTGTGGAGGCGAGAAGCCAGGCGCCGCGGTGTCCAGTATCCAGAGGCGTCCGCGCCCGTCGGCCACCACGCTTTGTACGCTGATAAACCCTTTGGCCGGGTCTTTGGGGTTGGCCTGGTTTATCGCCTGGTCAGGGTAGGGTACGACTTTGCCGTCGCGCAATTCTGCGACGGTAAACGGCACCTCGTCGCCCCAGCGAGGAAAGTTGACAAAGATGCGTCCGGTCTCGGTAACGCTCACGCCGGTGGGCATGGCATCGTGGAAGGCGTGCACCTGCTCGATGGCGCCAACGCTCTGATCGGCGGGCAGGTTCGCCGGCATGGAAGCCTGGGCGGCGGTGCCGGTGAGGGCCGCTGCCAAGGCAAGGGCAGTCCAACTGATTGGGTATTTCAAGTACATGGCAGGGCTCCAGGTTTTTCTGTTCTGGAGCCAATGGTGTCGGTTCCCGGCAGGCGAAAAAACCCGCTGATTGCCGATAACAGTTTCATTGAAATCAAGAGAATGGGCTGTCGCGCGCAAGCCTGGTTCTTTAATTGCGGGCGAGCAAGCTTGCTTCAGCAGAGGGGGTATCCACGGCGATCAGGGTTTCGATCATCGCCTTCGCCGCCGGCGACAAGCGAAACCCGGTACGGCTGATGATCCCGCAGCGGTTGTTCAAACTGTCGAGGCTGTGAGGCACGTTGCGCCAGTGCAGCACCGTCAATGCGCCACGGGCAAAGTCTTCGGCAAACGCATCCTCGGCACCCAGGCCAATCGCATTGGACTGGTGCACGATGGCCGCCAGCGCCGCAAACTGCTCCAGTTCGATAGCGGGAGAAAAGTCGACACGCCCGCTCAGGTTGGCCAGTAGCTTGCGTACCCCGGGAGCGATCAGCGGTGTGGCCAGCGGGTAGTCAAACAAGTCGTTGGTCGAGAGGCTGTCCTTGGCCAGTAACGGGTGCCCGGCGCGGCAGAAAAATACGTTGCGCCGGGGTGTCAGGGCCTGGGTCTGGAAGTTCGGATCGGCCTCGAAGTGGCGCACATCGGCGATGAAGAATTCGATCTCTTCGCGACTCAAACTGCGTCCGAGTTTTTCCCAGTTATCCACATGCAAACCGCTGCGTACTCGTGGATGAGCGCCGACAAACCGTGCGATCGCTCCAGGCACCAGGTTCACCGCCGCCACGGCATCGCAGCCAAAGCGCAATTCGCCGGCGTCGAGCTTGGTCATGCGGGTGACTTCGTGGCTCAGCCGCGCCGCGCCCTGAACGAGCGACAAGGCATGTTGCAACACCACCTGGCCCTCCGGAGTGGGGCGCAGGTCTTTGTGGGCGCGGTCCACCAGCACACAGCCAAACTCCTGTTCCAGGCTTTGGATGCTGCGGCTGAACGCCGGCTGGGTAATGCCCATGGCGTCGGCGGCGCGCACAAAACTGCGGTACTCGTTCAGAGCAATGAAGTAGCGCAGTTGGCGAAGGTCCATGGAGTTTTCCGGCGTCCTGAAGGAAACCGCGATTCTAATCGCCTCGCTTATTCCGCAAAAGAATGTTCATTGTTTTATCTAGATTCAAATTGCATATCCATAGAGCCTGTGCGGTAGGTGGCCGGGCTGAACACCCGGGTGAGTATCAGCATCGCCACCACCGTCAGCGTCAGCACCATCCAGGCGCTTACGAAACTGCCAGTCAATTCCCGCAGCCAGCCGGTCAGCCACGGTGATACGGCGTTGATCAAAAAGCCCACGCCCTGGACGAACGCCGCCAGTTGGCCGGCCTCCCGAGGGTCGCGGCGGTGATCCAGGGTCAGCAACAGGCTCAGGGCGAAACACGCTCCCAGGCCGAAACCGATCAACGCCACCCACAGGTGGGGGAATTCCAGCGGCGCCGTCAGCAGGCCGATATAGCCCACGGTCTGGGCCAGCAGGCTGATGCTCAGTAACGGTCGACGATCAATGCCACGTTGCGCCAGTGCGGGCATCAGCAGCGCGGCGATTACCTGGAAGATCGTCATGAACGCCAGCAGCGAACCACTGGGCAGTACGCCCCAACCCAACTGCTGGTAGTAGGCCGGCAGCCACGCGACCATGCTCATGTAGCCGCAATTCACCAGGCCGAAATACAGCGCCAGCAACCACGCCCGACGGTTGCGCAGGCCCTGGAACGGCGCCGTCACCTGCGGGTTTTTCGCCGCACCCAATGGCAGCCACGCCCACAACAATAGTGCGCCCAGGGCCGGTAGCAGCCAGATCCCGAGCCCCGCCTGCCACTGCTGGAAATGCCCCGCCACCAACGGGCTGAGCAGCGCGGCCAAGCCACCGCCGCCCATCAGCGAAGCCGAGTAAACCCCCATCGCCAACGGCACGCGCTGGTGAAACTGGCGTTTGATCATCGCCGGCACCAGCGCCTGGATCAGCGCCACACCCGCACCGCCGAACAATGCCGTGGCCAGCAGCGCCGGCGCCTGGCCAAACAGCCAGCGCGCGAGGCACGCCAGCAGAATCATCATCAAGCCCAGGGCGATTCCGCGACGCTCCCCCAGCTTCGCCTCCAGGCGCACCCCCACCAACGCCACCAGGCCCATGCAGATCACCGGCAGGCTGGTGAGCAGGGCGCTGCTCTGGAAACTCAGGCCGGTGGCCAGACGGATTTCCCCCAGCAACGGGCTGATGGAACTGAGGATGGGCCGCAGGTTCAGGCCGAGCACCACCAGCAAACCCCAACCGGCGAGCTTGCCGGCGAACGAATTATTCAGCGTCATGCAGGGCCTGCCACTCGCGGTAAAGGGCTTGCATCGCTGCCTGCGGCAGGTGCTGCACGGGCAATTTTTGCTCCGCCAGCGGCAGCGCCAGTTGCTGGTAGATCGCTGCTGTGGACAAACCAAAGGGCGCCGCCACGTCATTGCTGGCGGCGAATACCACGCGGGATATGCCGCACAGGTGCATTGCACTCAGGCACATCGGGCAGGGCTGGCCGCTGGCGTAGATCACACAACCGTCGAGGCGCGGGCCGAGTTGTTGGCTGGCGGCGCGGATGGCGAGCATCTCGGCGTGGGCGGTGGGGTCCTGGCTCAAGTGGATTTCGTTGACCGCTTCCACCAGCACCTTGCCGTCGCGCACCAGCACGGCACCAAACGGGCGGCCACCGGCGGCTACGTTGGCCTTGGCCAGTTGCACGGCGTGATGCAGATGCTGTTGATCGTCAGTCATGGAAAACCCCTCGTGCGCAATGAGGCGTGAAGTATGGGCAGCCACAGGGGTATTCTGAAATTAAATATAACCATGCCAATCAGTGGCAAATGGAATGGTGAGCCCATGTTCGATCCTGTGTTGTTGCGCAGCTTTGTTGCCGTCGTCGATTGCGGCAATTTCACCCGCGCGGCCGAGCGGCTGCACTTGACCCAGTCCACGGTCAGCCAACAGATCCGCCGCCTGGAAGATGCACTGGGCAGCCAGGTACTCGACCGGGATCAGCGCCGCGTGGTGGCCACGGTGGAGGGTGAGCGGTTGCTGGCGTATGCGCGGCGCATCCTGGCGCTGCACGAAGAGGCGGCCGACGTGCTGATCAATCAGCAGAGCGATGGCGTGTTGCGCCTGGCGGTGCCCGAGGATTTTGCGGCCGAGCGTCTGATGCCGCTGCTGTCGGCGTTTGTGCAGGCTTATCCCCGGGTGCGCCTGGAGGTCACCAGCGGCTTGGGGCCGGAATTGTTGCGGGATTATCGCGGCGGTGAATTCGACGTGCTGCTGGTCAAGCAAATGGGTGACAGCGATGACTGCCTGGTGTCCTGGCCGGAGCCGTTGTGTTGGGTCGACAGCCGCAGTTCGCCGTCCCTGGGACGTGATCCGCTGCCGTTGGTGGCGTTTCCCGCTGGCGGCCTGTACCGCAATGAAATGCTGCATCACCTGGAGGTGGGCGGCTGGCGCTGGCGCATCGGTTATTCCAGCGCCAGCTTGGCCAGCGTGTGTTCGGCGGTGGCGGCGGGACTGGGGATCAGCCTGTTGCCGGTGCGGGTGGTGCAGCCCGGGCACGTGGTGTTGGGCGCGAACAGCGGTTTGCCTGCGGTGCAGGGCGTGCGGCTGGCGCTGTATGGCCGTAACGGCCTTGGTGCGGCCGGGCAGGCGTTGCTACGCCAATTGCAGGATTTGTGTGCCGGTAATCCACGCTGAGCCATGCCTTCAGTGAATATTTTGTATGCCTCAAAAGCATTGAGATTTTCCCCTTCGGCGCCAGGCCGCGCAGGACGTGGCTTCGGCGTATCCGGATGTTTCGGTTATTCAATTTAGATCTATCTATAACTTTAAAGATTACTTTAAGAGATAAGCGTCTGCCCCCGATGATTCAGCCCTCGACGGCCGCCAAGGCAGGCCCGTCGGTTTTTTTGCTTAAGACCGCAGGGGAGTTAATCAATGGGCAATGTCCAGACCGCCGCCAGTGCACAAGAGGCGCAGTGGCGCCACGCACCGGGTGGTGAGTTGGTCGACCTTGGCCGGCCGCATCGCGCGCCGTTGGGGCAGTTGCGTACGCAGAAAACCCCGAAGGGTGTGTTGAGTCGGCGTGAAGCGATCCTGTTGGGGATTCTCGCGCTGGCCTTGCATGGCGCGGTGATCTATTGGGTCAGCCAGAAGCCAACCCCGGTGCTGCCGATTGTGCCGCCGGAAATCCCGCCGATGACGATCGAATTTTCCCAGCCGGCACCGCCGGTTGTGGAGCCGCCACCGCCTGTACCGCCACCGCCGCCGCCACCGGTTGTCGAGCCACCGCCGCCGGTGGTTGATGAATTGGCCGCCAAGCCGGCGCCGAAAAAGATTCCGAAACCCAAGCCGGTGCCGAAGCCTGTGCCCAAGCCCGCACCGAAACCGGTAGCCGAGCAGCCGCCCGCGCCGCCTGTACCCGCGCCACCGGCTCCAGCACCGCCGGCACCGCCTGCGCCCGCGCCGGTCACACCGGCCTCGGCCAACGCCGCGTACCTGAAGAACCCGGCGCCCGAATACCCGTCACTGGCCCAGCGCCGGGGTTGGGAAGGCACGGTGCTGTTGCGGGTGCATGTATTGGCCACCGGCAAGCCGGGTGAGATCCAGATTCAGAAAAGCAGTGGTCGCCAGCAACTCGACGAAGCCGCACTGGCTGCCGTGAAGCGCTGGAGTTTTGTACCGGCCAAGCAGGGTGATGTGGCCCAGGACGGCTGGGTCAGCGTACCGATCGATTTCAAGATTCATTAATTATTGGGAGGCGGTGTGTTGGACACATCGCGACCTGCACAGAGGGAAAACATCATGGCATTAGCATCTCCAACTGAATCCATCGAAAGCGCGGTGATCTGGCTGCTGGTGGTCTTTTCGGTCGCTACCTGGGGCCTGGCCCTGCTCAAGGGCGTCCAGTTCGGCCGCCTCAAGTCCCAGGATCGCAAGTTCCACAAACAGTTCTGGGCGGCATCCAGCCTGGACTCGGCCGCTGAGTTGGCCGAAACCAAACCCGGCGCCGCCGCTCGTGTGGCCCAGGCTGGTTACGCCGCGATCCAGGTGGGTGAGGCGCCACACGCTGCTGACCTGAGCCAGGCGATCAACCATCAGGACCGTCTTGAACGCGCTTTGCGCCAACAGATCGTGCGTGAGCGTCGCTCCCTGGAGACCGGCCTGGCCGTGGTTGCGAGTATCGGCAGCACCTCGCCGTTTATCGGTCTGTTCGGCACTGTGTGGGGGATCATGGAAGCCCTGAAAGGCATCAGCGCCGCCGGTTCCGCCAGCCTCGAAACCGTGGCCGGGCCGATCGGTGCGGCACTGGTTGCCACGGGTGTGGGTATTGCCGTCGCGGTGCCGGCGGTGCTGGTTTACAACTACTTCCTGCGTCGCCTGAAGCTCACGGCTGCTGACCTGGACGACTTCGCCCACGACTTCTACAGCCTGGCGCAGAAGAACTCGTTCCGCGTGCTGCTGCACCCGACGCTGAGCAAGGCCGGTGCCCAGGGTGGCGCGCAAAAAGTGAAGGAGGCGTCCTGAGATGGCCTTCTCCACGCAAGACAGTGATGAGGTGCTGAGCGAGATCAACGTTACGCCGCTGGTGGACGTGATGCTGGTGCTGCTGGTGGTGTTTATCGTCACGGCGCCGTTGTTGACCAATGCGATTCCGATCAACTTGCCCAAGACCGAGGCGGTGGCCCCGGTGGAGCAGAAGGACCCGCTGGTGGTGAGCATTGATGCGGCCGGCAAACTGTTTATCAACAAGGATGAAATCCAGCCGGATTTGCTGGAATTCAACTTGCAGTCGGCCAAGGCCAAGGACCCGGATGTGCGGGTGCAACTGCAGGCTGATGATGGAGTGAACTACGGCGAAGTGGCGCGAGCCATGGCGTCGATTGAGCGGGCGGGGATTACCAAGCTGTCGGTGATTACTGCACGTTAGTTTCAAATGCCTCGACAATTTTTTTGGCCGTCTCCTTGGCAGGGTGCGGCCTTTTTTTTGGGCTGTGGTTTTGGGGGGCTGGGTACATATCCGTTATTTAGGTAACGGCGGCTTATGGTTCCGCTCTTACAGCGGGTCACTTTTGGCAAACGCCCCAAA
>NZ_JBYSWF010000097.1:0-18149 GCF_058780865.1 Pseudomonas sp. GP01-A4 | reverse complement strand
CTCCCACATTTGATCGCATTTCAACTGAAGAAACTCGCTCGAATGTGGGAGCGGGCTTGCTCGCGAAGAGGCCCTGAAGAGCAATAAAAAAACCCGCGCCTGTCACCAGAACGTGGGTTTCCAATGACCAGCAGCGATTACCGCTCCAGCAAGATCCGCAGCATGCGACGCAACGGCTCAGCCGCGCCCCACAGCAGTTGGTCGCCGACGGTGAACGCGCCCAGGTACTGCGTACCCATGTTCAGCTTGCGCAGACGGCCAACCGGCACATTCAGGGTACCGGTCACCTTGTTCGGGCTCAGTTCCTGGATGCTGATATCACGGTTGTTCGGCACCAGCTTGACCCAAGGGTTGTGCTGGCTGATCAGCCCTTCGATATCGGCGATCGGCACGTCTTTGTTCAGCTTGATGGTCAACGCCTGGCTGTGGCAACGCATGGCGCCGATGCGCACGCAGATACCGTCCACCGGGATCGGGCTCTTGAAGCGACCGAGGATCTTGTTGGTCTCGGCCTGGGCCTTCCACTCTTCACGGCTCTGGCCGTTAGGCAGTTCCTTGTCGATCCACGGGATCAGGCTGCCGGCCAATGGCACACCGAAGTTCTCGGTCGGGTAGGCCTCGCTGCGCATGGCCTCGGCCACACGGCGGTCGATGTCGAGGATCGCGCTGGCCGGGTCAGCCAGTTGATCGGCGACAGCGGCGTGGGTCGCGCCCATCTGCTTGATCAGTTCACGCATGTTCTGCGCGCCGGCACCGGAGGCCGCCTGATAGGTCATGGCGCTCATCCACTCCACCAGGCCGGCTTCGAACAAGCCGCCCAGGCCCATCAGCATCAGGCTGACGGTGCAGTTGCCGCCGATGTAGTTCTTGGTGCCCGCGTCCAGTTGCTGGTCGATCACCTTGCGGTTGACCGGGTCCAGCACGATCACCGCGTCATCCTGCATGCGCAGGCTGGAAGCGGCGTCGATCCAGTAGCCCTGCCAGCCGGCTTCGCGCAGCTTGGGGAAGACTTCGCTGGTGTAGTCGCCACCCTGGCAGGTCAGAATGACGTCGAGGGTCTTCAGTTCTTCAATGTTGTAGGCGTCCTTGAGCGGAGCAATGTCCTTGCCCACGGACGGCCCTTGACCACCTACATTGGAGGTGGTGAAAAACACCGGCTCAATAAGATCGAAATCCTGCTCTTCCAGCATCCGCTGCATGAGCACGGAACCGACCATACCGCGCCAACCGATCAGACCTACACGTTTCATCGCAACTACACCTTGTTCAAAAGTGGGCCGCCTTGCAGCAACATCTGCAAGCGGGCCCGAGAGATTACAGATTCCGCAGCGCGGCGACTACTGCGTCGCCCATTTCTTGCGTACCGACCTTGGTGCAACCCTGGGACCAGATGTCGCCAGTGCGCAGGCCCTGGTCGAGCACCAGGCTCACGGCCTGCTCGATGGCATCCGCGGCGTCGGTCAGGTTGAAGCTGTAACGCAGCATCATCGACACCGACAAAATGGTCGCCAACGGGTTGGCAATGCCCTGCCCGGCGATGTCCGGCGCCGAACCGTGGCACGGCTCGTACATGCCCTTGTTGTTGGCATCCAGGGAGGCCGACGGCAGCATGCCGATGGAACCGGTAAGCATCGAGGCCTGGTCGGACAGGATGTCGCCGAACAGGTTGTCGGTGACGATCACGTCGAACTGCTTCGGTGCACGCACCAGCTGCATGGCGGCGTTGTCGACGTACATGTGGCTCAGCTCGACGTCCGGGTAGTCCTTGGCGACTTCCTCGACGATTTCACGCCACAGCTGGCTGGACGCCAATACGTTGGCCTTGTCCACCGAGCAGACCTTCTTGCCACGCACACGGGCCATGTCGAAACCGACACGGGCGATACGGCGGATTTCACTCTCGCTGTACGGCAGGGTGTCGTAGGCCTGACGCTCGCCATTCTCCAACTCGCGCACGCCCCGTGGCGAGCCGAAGTAGATACCGCCGGTCAGTTCGCGGACGATCAGGATGTCCAGGCCCGCGACGATTTCCGGCTTGAGGCTGGAAGCGTCCGCCAGTTGCGGGTAAAGGATCGCCGGGCGCAGGTTGCCGAACAGGCCCAGTTGCGCACGGATCTTCAGCAGGCCGCGCTCAGGGCGGATGTCACGCTCGATCTTGTCCCATTTCGGGCCACCCACGGCGCCCAGCAGCACGGCGTCGGCTGCGCGGGCACGCTCCAGGGTTTCGTCGGCCAGAGGCACGCCGTGCTTGTCGATGGCCGCGCCGCCGATCACGTCGTGGCTCAGTTCGAAGCCCAGGCTGTACTTGGCGTTAGCCACTTCCAGCACCTTGACCGCTTCGGCCATGATTTCCGGACCAATGCCGTCGCCAGGGAGAATCAGAATCTGCTTGCTCATGCGTTCCTCATTTCATCAAGCGACCCGCCCGTGGGCAGGTCGGGAAAAATTAATCAGCGTTCGGCCCACACCACCAGCACGTCGGTGCTGAAGGTGCCGTCGGCTTGAATCTCGAAGTAATCGCGCACTTCCTGGCCCATTGCCTTTTGCAGCTCCAGGATCGCGGCACGCAATACCTCTGGGGTGCGCATGCGCTCGACCCACGAGGTGTATTCCAGGCGCAGGCGCTGGCGGCTGCTGTTGCGCACATGCAAACCGGCTTCGCTGAGCTGGCGCATCCACTCGCCGGCGGAATAGTCACGCACGTGGCTGGTGTCGCGCAGCACTTCGACGGTTTGCAGGTAAGTGTCCAACAGCGGGCTGCCCGGTGACAAGACGTCCACAAACGCGGCCACGCCACCCGGCTTGAGCACCCGGCGCACTTCACGCAGGGCCAGGCCCAGGTCGCTCCAATGGTGCGCCGAGTAGCGGCTGAACACGAAGTCGAATTCGCCATCGGCAAACGGCAGGCGCTCGGCGGCGCCGTGCACAGTGCGGATGTTGTCCAGGCCACGGTCCACGGCAGCGGCGGCGACCACGTCAAGCATCTGCTGGGACAGGTCGTACGCCACCACTTCCTTGACCAACGGTGCCACGTTGAAACTCACATGACCGGCGCCGCAACCCAGGTCCAGCAGTCGTGCAGCGCCCTGCCCGGCCAGTTCGGCCTGGAGCAGCGCGAATTCGGTGCCTTGAGCATGTACTGCGCTGCTCAGGTAGGCCGAGGCCTGTTCGCCGAATTGTTTTTGCACGACTTGGGTGTGGGCGGTGCTGGTCATGATGATGTCCCTGGTTTTTGTGTTGCTGTTGCTGGCCCTTTCGCGAGCAAGCCCGCTCCCACATTCGACCGAGTTCCTTCAGTTGAAATGCAATCAAATGTGGGAGCGGGCTTGCTCGCGAAGGGGCCAGTCCGGTCTACATGGAATCAAGCGTCGCGAAACAACCAAGGCTGGCTGGCCCGGTGTTTGGTTTCAAACGCGGCAATCGCATCGCCGTCCTGCAAGGTCAGGCCGATGTCGTCCAGGCCATTGATCAGGCAGTGCTTGCGGAAGGCGTCCACTTCAAAGTGATACACCTTGCCGTCCGGACGGGTCACGGTCTGCGCCGCCAGGTCGATGGTCAACTGGTAGCCCACATCGGCTTCCACCTGCTGGAACAACTCATCCACTTCGGCATCGCTCAAGATGATCGGCAGCAAGCCGTTCTTGAAGCTGTTGTTGAAGAAGATGTCGGCGTAGCTCGGCGCGATGATGCTGCGAAAGCCATATTCTTCCAGGGCCCACGGCGCGTGCTCACGGCTGGAGCCGCAACCGAAGTTTTCCCGGGCCAGCAATACACTGGCGCCCTGGTAACGCTCGGCGTTGAGCACAAAGTCCTTGTTCAGCGGGCGCTTGGAGTTGTCCTGGTAGGCGTAGCCTACGTCCAGGTAGCGCCACTCGTCGAACAGGTTCGGGCCAAAACCGGTGCGCTTGATCGATTTCAAGAACTGCTTGGGAATGATCTGGTCGGTGTCCACGTTGGCACGGTCCAACGGCGCGACTAAACCGGTGTGTTGAGTAAAAGCTTTCATCGGGTATTCCTCAGATCAATTCGCGAACGTCGATGAAACGACCGTTGACGGCAGCCGCAGCAGCCATGGCCGGGCTGACGAGGTGGGTACGGCCACCGGCGCCCTGACGCCCTTCGAAGTTACGGTTGGAGGTGGACGCGCAATGCTCGCCCGACTCCAAACGGTCCGGGTTCATCGCCAGGCACATCGAGCAACCCGGCTCGCGCCATTCAAAACCGGCTTCGAGGAAGATCTTGTCGAGGCCTTCGGCTTCAGCCTGGGCCTTGACCAGGCCCGAACCTGGCACCACGATCGCCTGCTTGATGGTCGAGGCGACTTTGCGGCCCTTGGCGATCACCGCCGCAGCGCGCAAATCCTCGATCCGCGAGTTGGTGCAGGAGCCGATGAATACGCGATCCAGTTGGATGTCGGTAATCGCCTGATTGGCTTTCAAGCCCATGTACTTCAAGGCGCGCTCGATGGAACCACGCTTGACCAGGTCGGTTTCCTTGGCCGGGTCCGGCACGTTCTGGTCAACGGCCAACACCATTTCCGGCGAGGTGCCCCAGCTGACTTGCGGCTTGATCTGGGCGGCATCAAGAGTAACCACGGTGTCGAACACCGCATCGGCGTCGGAAACCAGGTCTTTCCAGGCTTCGACAGCGGCGTCCCAATCAGCACCGGCAGGTGCGAACGGGCGACCCTTGACGTAGGCAATGGTCTTTTCGTCCGCCGCCACCATGCCCACGCGGGCACCGGCTTCGATGGACATGTTGCAGATGGTCATGCGGCCCTCGATGGACAGGTCGCGAATCGCGCTGCCGGCGAATTCGATGGCGTGGCCGTTACCGCCGGCGGTGCCGATCTTGCCGATCACCGCGAGGACGATGTCTTTGGCGGTGACGCCGAAAGGCAACTCACCTTCCACCGACACCAACATGTTCTTCATTTTCTTGGCGACGAGGCACTGGGTGGCGAATACATGTTCCACCTCGGAGGTACCAATACCGTGGGCCAGGGCGCCAAACGCCCCGTGGGTAGAGGTGTGGGAATCGCCGCAAACCACGGTCATGCCGGGCAAGGTAGCGCCCTGCTCCGGGCCGATCACGTGAACGATGCCCTGGCGCACGTCATTCATCTTGAATTCGGTGATGCCATATTCGTCGCAGTAATCATCGAGGGTCTGCACCTGGAGGCGCGACACGGTGTCGACGATGGCGTCGATCCCGCCTTTACGCTCCGGTGTGGTCGGCACGTTGTGGTCCGGGGTGGCGATGATCGAGTCGACGCGCCAAGGCTTGCGCCCGGCCAGTCGCAGGCCTTCGAACGCTTGGGGCGAGGTCACTTCATGGATGATGTGACGGTCGATGTAGATCAGCGACGACCCATCATCGCGCCGTTTCACTTCATGGGAATCCCAAAGCTTGTCGTAAAGCGTTTTGCCGGCCATCACGCGGTCCTCATCAGGTGTTTCTATGCCCCGGGCCTTGAACGATTCAATAACCCTTTGGCTTGTGAGGCTGATGGTATGGCGCTACATTAAATAACTCAAATTCATATTTTTTATGCTTTGGATTACCAACTGGAATAGCACAATGGACCTGGCCAACCTCAATGCCTTTATCGCCATCGCCGAGACCGGCAGCTTCTCCGGTGCCGGTGAACGCCTGCACCTGACCCAACCGGCCGTCAGCAAGCGCATCGCCGGCCTGGAGCAACAATTAAAGGTGCGCCTGTTCGACCGGCTGGGGCGTGAAGTCGGCCTCACCGAAGCCGGACGGGCGCTGCTGCCCCGGGCGTATCAGATTCTCAATGTACTGGACGACACCCGCCGCGCCCTGACCAACCTGACCGGCGAGGTCAGCGGTCGCCTCACTCTGGCCACCAGCCATCACATCGGCCTGCACCGCTTGCCACCGGTCCTGCGCACGTTCACCCGGGAATACCCGAATGTCGCGCTGGACATTCAGTTTCTCGATTCGGAAGTGGCCTACGAAGAAATCCTCCATGGCCGCGCCGAAGTGGCCGTAATCACCCTGGCGCCGGAGCCCCACACGCTGGTGCGGGCCACCCCGGTGTGGGACGACCCGCTGGATTTCGTGGTGGCGCCGGAACACAGCCTGATCAGCAACGGCAGCGTCAGCCTGGCGGACATCGCCCGGCACCCGGCGGTGTTTCCCGGCGGCAACACCTTTACCCACCATATCGTGCAGCGGCTGTTCGAGGCCCAGGGCCTGACGCCAAACATCGCCATGAGCACCAACTACCTGGAAACCATCAAGATGATGGTCTCCATTGGCCTTGCCTGGAGCGTATTGCCGCGCACCATGCTCGATGACCAGGTGGCACGCATCGCTTTGCCGGGCATACAGCTCAGTCGCCAGCTAGGCTATATCGTGCACACCGAAAGGACGCTGTCGAACGCTGCGCGGGCTTTCATGAGCCTATTGGATGCACAGGTCGATCTGCCAGGGAATCAGGCTTGAATCGCCGTGGCCCGTAGACCGTGGAACCCGCGCCGAACGCCCATCGAGCCAAGGCCCTTTGATAATGCGCAACCCCGTCGATACCGTGCCACCCCTGCCCCGCATCTACGCCCTGGACCCACAGGAGGCGGAGCAAAGCTGGGACAGCGCGCCGCAACTGCTCGCGGCGCTCAACGCTGCCCGGCTGGGCGCCTGGAGCTGGGAAATCGATACCGGCCGGATCAGCTGGTCCCGAGGCACTCAGGCCCTGTTCGGCTTCGACCCGCGCCAGCCGCTGCCTGAAGACCTGGAGTACCTGGACCTGCTGGCCCCCGAGGACCGCGCCAAGGTGGTCCGGGCCTTTCATGCGGTGCTGGCCGGCGAACCCGCTGTCCAGGCCATGCACCACCGTATCCAATGGCCCGATGGCAGCCTGCACTGGCTGGAAATCAACGGCAGCCTGCTACCGGACAAGGCCGGGCGTCGGCGAATGATCGGGGTGATCCGCGAAATCACCCACCAGCGCGAGCGCGAACACGCCCTCAGCCATTCGGAAAAGCGCTTCGCCACCCTGTTCCATTTGTGCCCGCTGATGGTCCTGCTGACCCGCCAGGCGGACGGCCTGATCAGCGAAGCCAACCAGTATTTCGAGAGCCTGTTCGGCTGGCCGTTGGCCGATGCCATTGGCCGCAGCACATTGGAGCTGGGCCTCTGGGTACACCCGGAACAACGCACGCATCTGGTCAAGGCCACCCAGCGCAAAGGCGCCCCCATCACCATGGAAGTGCAGTTTCGCGCCAGCAACGGGCAGGTCCACAATGGCACCCTCAGCGCCCAGAAAGTCGAGCTGGACGGCGAGGACTACCTGATCAGCACCTTCCTCGACACCACCGAGCGCAAGAATGCCGAGCAGGCCCTCAAGGACAGCCAGGAACGCCTGGACCTGGCCCTGGACTCGGCGCAACTGGGCACCTGGGACTGGCACATCCCCAGCGGCATGCTCTATGGCTCGGCCCGCGCCGCCCAACTGCACGGGCTGGAACCCCAACCGTTCCACGAATCCTTCGAGGCCTTCTTTGAAGGCATGCCCCAGGAAGAGCGCGAGAGCATGCGCAACGCCTACCGCACCCTGCGCGAAGGCCCGGCGGGCAACTACCAACTGACCTACCGCGTGCAACTGGAAGACGGCAGTTCGCGCTACCTGGAAAGCCGCGCCCGCCTGTATCGCGATGACACGGGCGTACCGTTGCGAATGGCCGGGACCCTGCTCGACATCACCGACCAGGTTGAACGTGAGCAGCGCCTGATCGCATCCGAAGAAAAATTCGCCAGCCTGTTCCTCGCCAGCCCCGACCCGATCTGCGTGACGCGCCTGGAGACCGGCCAGTTTATCGAGATCAACCCGGCCTTCACCCAGACCTTCGGCTGGACCGCCGCCGAGGTGCTCAACAACAACGCCGAGCAGATCGGCTTGTGGGAGGAGTCCAGCCAACGCCTGCAGCGCATCGAGCAGGTGATCCGCGAACAATCCCTGAGCAACGTGGCAATCACCGTTCATCACAAGAACGGCCAGACCCTGAACTGTGTGATATCAAGCCGCCTGATCCAGGTCAGCGACCAACCCTGCATCGTCACCACCCTGCGGGACATCACCCAACAACAGCGCTCGGAAGCGGCGCTCAAGGCCAGCGAAGAGAAGTTCGCCAAGGCCTTTCATTCCAGCCCCGATGCGGTGTCGATCACCGAGCGCGATACCGGGCGCTACGTGGAGGTCAATGACGGCTTCTGCCGCCTCACCGGCTACCGCGCCGAAGAAGCGATCGGCCTGACGCTGTACCAGATCGGCATCTGGGCCGATGAAAACCAGCGCGCGGCGTTATTGGCCGAGTTGCAGATCAAGGGCCGCATTCATCACCTGGAAATGCTCTGGCACAACAAGCGCGGTGAAGTGCTGGCGGTTGAAGTGTCGGTGGAGCCCATCACCCTCAATGAAACCCCCTGCCTGTTGCTGACCGCCCGGGACGTCAGCCTGCTGAAAAACGCCCAGGCGCAGATTCGCCACCTGGCCTATCACGACCCCCTGACCAACCTGCCCAACCGCGCCCTGTTGATGGACCGCCTGAGCCAGCAGATCGCCCTGCTCAAGCGCCACAACCTGCGGGGCGCCCTGCTGTTTCTTGACCTGGACCACTTCAAGCACATCAACGATTCCCTCGGCCACCCGGTCGGCGACACGGTGCTGAAGA
Organism: Pseudomonas sp. GP01-A4; assembly: GCF_058780865.1. Classification (NCBI taxonomy): domain Bacteria; kingdom Pseudomonadati; phylum Pseudomonadota; class Gammaproteobacteria; order Pseudomonadales; family Pseudomonadaceae; genus Pseudomonas; species Pseudomonas sp. GP01-A4. The sequence goes on along the minus strand of NZ_JBYSWF010000097.1, from coordinate 9,453 downwards.
TCGTCACTGCACGCCTTGAAGCCAGTGTGCGCATGGAAGACACCGTGGCACGCCTGGGCGGCGATGAGTTTGTGGTGCTGCTCAGCGGCCTGGAAGGCACGCGCCCGCAAGTCAGCACTCAGGTCCAGGAGCTGGCCGATACCCTGCGCGAACTGTTATCCGAACCGATGTTCCTGGATGGCCACCGCCTGCAAGTCACCCCGAGCATCGGTGTGGCGCTGATCCCCGATCACGGCTCAACCCCGGCAGATTTGCTCAAGCGCGCCGACATCGCCCTGTACCGGGCCAAGGATTCAGGGCGCAACACCATCCAGATGTTCCACAACAGCATGCAGAAAACCGCCAGCGAGCGGCTGCGCATGGAAACCGACCTGCGCCTGGCCCTGTCCCGCGGCGAGTTCAGCGTGCATTACCAACCCCAGGTGGATGCGCGCGGCAACACCATCGTCGGCGCCGAGGCCCTGGTGCGCTGGCAACATCCGCAGTTGGGCGCACAGTCCCCGACGGAATTCATCAAGGTCCTGGAAGACAGCGGCCTGATCCTTGAAGTCGGCACCTGGATCCTCGACGAAGCCTGCAGCACCTTCGCGCAGTTGATTGCCGAGGGCCTGGTAGACCCGCTGAACTTCAGCCTGTGCGTCAACATCAGCCCGCGGCAGTTTCGCCAGAATGATTTTGTCGAACGGGTAGAACGCAGCCTGCGCACCCACCACCTGCCTTATACCCTGCTGAAGCTGGAAATCACCGAAGGCATCGTGATCCAGAATCTGGACGACACCATCAGCAAAATGCGCCGCCTGAAAAAGCTCGGCGTGAGTTTTGCGATGGATGATTTCGGCACCGGCTATTCGTCGCTGACCTACCTCAAGCGCCTGCCGGTGGATGCGCTGAAGATCGACCAGTCGTTTGTGCGCGACGCCACCCATGACCCCAACGATGCGGAGATCATCCGCGCCATTGTGGCCATGGCGCGCAGCTTGAACCTGGACGTCATTGCCGAAGGAGTGGAAACCCCTGAGCAACTGGCGTTTTTGCAGGGGCTTGGGTGTCATTTGTATCAGGGGTATCTGCACAGTCGGCCCTTGCCGGTGGAAGGGTTCAGGCAGGTACTGAAGCGAATGCCCCAGGCCACTTCATCGGAATAAGTTGCACCGGATTTTCCTGATGGGCAGCTGCTTTTTGAGCCTGTAGGTTCAAGTGCTTTCCATTTTCGGGCACACCTACCATGCAGTATGCAAAGCACTCCCCGGCGCTGCTAGGCGGCGCCTCGAGATAACCGGCGCCAGGGTTGATGGACACCATGGGAGCAGACAGGGCATACAGCCAATGCTGTTGAATTTCATCCATGACCAGGAGGTTCCAGAGTGGATGAGAGTAGCCGAGGCCAACTACGTATGCGGACACAGATTGCAAGGCATATGCAGCCGGCCACCATCGGACTTGTCTTTTCTGCGCGCAGAAAAAAGACCACGAGATCTCGTGGCCTGTGTTTCTCAAACTCTGCACCTTTAAACCTAAACCAGCGTTAGCGCCGTGCCCTCTTCATCCATCCAGCTTGATGATTTCAGTGGGTGTTTATACCCGTAATCATCAAAAGCCCCATCAACGACGACAACAGAATGCATGAAGTTCGCCAACGTGCCGGTTGCACCATCTGCCAGCGCCTGGACGCTGCTGCTTCGGGTAAAGGCGAACAAACCCAGACGCCGCAGTGCATCACCAGGGGTCTCGCCATCATTGAGCGTGCTCATCGCCGCTTCAAAGCTCTCGCCGGCACGAAACTCGTGGTTCTCCATTTGCGCCCGCTTGGCGCTGACGGCGTACAGGAAATTCGCATCCTTGAGCAGGCCGGCGTCGGTGCCTTTGAAATTCGAGTGTTCCCGGGCTGTTTTCAGTTCTGCATGGGTCAAGCTGACCTTGCTGGAATCGCGCATCGTCACGGTGTAACCGTCGCGGGTCTCGGTGATGTTTTTATAGATGCCCCGGGGACTTTGCCCATACTTCATCATCGCCGCCTTGATCGCCGATACCGTGACACAGTTCCCCTCGACACCTTGATAGAATCCACTCCAGATATTCCCAGGCCTGACCCCGACCGGTACATTGGAAATAGGTGGGGGCCGCGTGCTTGAACCAACGGGCACTCCGTCCGGTACCTCCTCGGCGAGCATGTAGCCATAAGATTTGACGATCGATGGCTTGTCACCATTGCTGTGCTGCAGGCCATCCAGTACCAAGGCACTCGAATAGCCAAAAGTACTGACCACCCCCACCGCGCCCTGCTCCTGCATCTTGGCGGGTGGCACGATGCGCAAGAAGCCAGTCATGCCCAAGCCCTTCAACACGCGGTATTCCGTATCGCCTTTGAGCGTGTTCGATAAAACCTTTTCAAACGATGCCCCAGGGTCCTGGTCACCGCGGGTCATCTGCTTGCGCTTCGTGTACGCCGCCAGCATGAAGTTGGCCTGCTTCACCGCGTCGGGGTTGTTCCCAGCGAATCGCGAGGCCGTGGTCGCTTGCTGCAACTCTTGCCGGGAAAAATGCAGTTCGAAACCGTCCTTCATCGTGATGTCATACCCGTCTCCCGCCGGGGTGACTTTCTCGAACATATCCGTGGCGTCTGGACCAAACCTCATCATCATCATTTTTATGACGCAGGCATGGCTGCTGCCATCAACAACCTCACCGAATCCTCGCTCGGCCGCGTTAAATCCGCTGAGAATGTCAACGGGCTTGCGGCCACGCCGGGTGGACGGCGTATCGACGAGGGGACCATCGACCGGAGCAACCGGCACATCTCGCTTGACCGGCTTAGCCGTTTGCCCCTCCTTGTCCAGCACGTAGACGTAGGGACGGTCGGGGCGATATTGACGGTCAAACCGATGCGCCACCCCATCCCGAATCAACGCGGCACCGAAGTTATGCGCCTCCATGACGCCGACGGAGTTCTTGCCGACGAGTTGCTCCGAAGGGATCTGCTGCATAAACCGGCCCATGCCCATGCCCTTGAGCAGGTTCGATGCAGTCTCACCCTGTAAGGACATGGTCAAGGCCGCGTTAAAGCTGCTGCTGATACGGCTGTCGGAACTGGACAATTGTTTGCGCTTGACGAAGACAGCCAATGCGAAATTCGCGTTTTCCACTGTACTGGCATCACCACCGACAAATCTCGACGCTGAGGCAGTGCCATGCACTTCATGATCGGAAACATGCAACTTATAACCGTCTTTCAGCGTAACGTCATACCCCGAGCCAACGCGCTTTACTTCATCAAATAGATCAGCGCGCGCAGGACCGAAGGTCGATATCATCATCTGGATAACAGCAGAATGGCTGCTCGTATCAAAATGCTCACCGAACTGTCGCTCGGTAGAATTCAAAGTACTTACACTGTCGACGGATTTATTTTCACCCCCGTATACACGCGCAGGATGATGGACCGCCGTACTCATTGCATAACCCGTATTCATCGTAATCATGGAGCACTCCTTAAAGGGCGAACACACAATAGCCCGTGGTAAACGCTGCCACCTGCACGTTGCGTTCAGGCATAAAAAGAAAGTGCATGAACACGGCATACAGTATTTTCTGCACGCGATGAACTGCACTCAGTCAGATAATAATTTCAACAAGATCTAGTTATAGATTTAACGTGTTGCGCAGCAATGATCATCTTCTTATTGTTTTATGGACAGCCCGTTAGCCAACCAATGCAATAGCCCGTCCAAACCGCGGTCTTCCCGCTTTAGTCCCATACATCTCCTCACACCCATCAACCACTGCTACAGAGTGCCTGCTCCTGTTGACCATACCGATCAATGATTTATCAGCAAACGCACTGACCGGAACTTCTTTCATATGCTGGCGCAAGCCCAGACGCTTGAAGCCTTCCCCGGGCCCCGTTTCGTCCTCACCGTCGTTGAGGCTGTTTATCGCGGATTGAAAGCTCCTGCCTGCAGTCCCGTCATTGTTTTCCAGCATCGCTCGCTTGGCGCTGACGGCAAATAGAAAGTGCGCATCCTTGAGCATGCCGGGATCGCGCATCGGGACAAACTTCGAGCCACGCCTGGCTTGGGCCAATTCATCCTTGCTCAAATCCAGCGCGTACCCGTCACGCATGACAATGTGATAGCCATCACCCTTGGCTTGAACAGACTTGAAGATATCGGTCGGGCTTTGACCGAACTTCGCCATCGCCGCCTTGATCGCCGAAATGGTCACGCAATTACCGTCAGGGCCCTGGCGAAAACCGTTCCATATATTTGCCGGCTTGGCGCCGTTGCGCTTATCGGACAGATCAGGAAGCGGCTGCGGTGCTGGATCCGGCAGGGGTGCATCCGGCTTGGGCAGCACTGCCGGCGGGGGCGCAGGCGTTACCTTGGTCGCCACTGTATTCGCCAGTTCCTTGCCCGCCAGCAGGCCTTGCAACTGTGTAAAAAACTGGGTGAACAGTTCGAGGAGCTTTGCTAACAGCGGGGTGTCGCTGGCTGTGTTCCCTACGGTACTTTGATCGTTATTACCGAACGATGAGAGGACCTGGTTATTAACGAATACCGGCTGCACGGGAACCGATCGTCCTGGTGTGTTGCCGGTTTGCGAATGTTGATAATAGTTTCTGACCGCGCCCGCATTATTGATTTCTGAACAAGACATATAACCATCCTTCATCAAGGGCCCCCGACGTTTTTGATCGGGAGCGCCTTGTTGAAAAAAACTGAGGAAGTGGCCGACTTACCTGCTTATCCGGCGGCCGGGATTAAACCGCCAGTCGTTGTCGAACGCTCGACGCCTGCCGCTGGTTTCGAACTCAAAGAAATCCTCAGACGGCCCTGGCGAAGTGATGTCCGGCTCCGGCTTATCCGGCTTCGGAGCATCTGGTTTAGGCGCATCCGGCTTCGGTGGGACCGGAGCGTCTGGCTTCGGCGGAACCGGTGCATCGGGCTTCGGTGGGACTGGCACGTCTGGCTTCGGCGGAACCGGTGCATCGGGCTTAGGCGGAACCGGCACGTCTGGCTTCGGCGGGACCGGTGCATCGGGCTTAGGCGGGACCGGCTTCGTTGCATCCGGGTGAGGACAATGGCAGTTCATCACTTGGACCGTGACGTTCACGTCGGAACTGCTCCGGCTGTTCGGCTGCACGTCCTTGCCCGATGCAGGGTCTGGCCTGCGGGGATCTGGCAGGGGTTTAGGCGTTACCTTAACCTCGGAACTCGGGACCGCTGGATTGTTTGCTGGCTTGTCTTTCTGTACCGACACCTCAGGATTGGTCCCGGACTTGTCCTTGAGTGCAGTGTTCAATACCGGCGAGTTGGTCTCGGCTTTGTCCTTGGCTACAGTGTTCGGCACTTGCGAGTCAGTCCCCGCCTTGTCCTTGGCCGCAGTGTCCGGCACATTCGACTTACTGTCCGCCTTATCCTTCACCGGAGTATCGCTACTCTTTTCGGGTTTAGGCAGCGGGCCAGCATCGGGTACCAACTTGGGCATCCCGCCCTGTCCGGACAGCATGTTCCGTATGGCCTTGAATGCATATTCAAACAACTCGAACAACTTCTCGAGTGCATCCTTGTTGAAGGTGACGGTTCCATCCGTCACCACGGCGGGATTGTTTTTCAATACTGTGCCGGGCGTATTCGCCCGGATTTCGCCGGCGCTCTTGTCGACAGACTTTGGCAGGTCTGCATTCTGCTGATTGAAGTCATTAGTCAAGCGAGGGAAATTATTGACCGACAAATTAGACATAAACAAATCCTTATTCAGTGATTGCCAAAACTCCTTCAGCGGTCTGCAAACAGACCGTCCAGGTTCTGGACTGGAAACAAACCCGAGTGCTGCACACTCCCTACTTTCGTGGGTGTTGCGAGCATCGGGTTCCGAAAATCGGCCTTCACATAAGGAAATCAAATGAAAATAGAGACTTTATCCTATGGACTTTCCGTAAAACATCATGCTTACCCGGTGGTCGCCGTGGGCAAAATGGATATATCAGGCAACAGTCAGCCGTTAAGGCAAATTGATGAAATCACTCACCCACGCCAGTCATTCATATCTGTGTTATTGCGCGCGCCCCTCATACCCCAACTAACAAAACTTAAAAATATGCGCCGCTGACACCGCAAGACTCTGTAGCAAACAAGAAACTTGCTCACATATATAAAGCAATCAAAAAGCTCTAGTCACGTGCCCACAAACACTCGCTGTTAACGATCCGAGGCCTTATTTCAAGCAAAAAAAAGGGCGCCCACGGCACCCTTTCCTACTGGATTGAAACGCTTATATATATGTACTCAATTTTGCAGCGCAACCGAATCAGGCACCCCCAACAATCGTCCTACCTGCTCCAGGTCGGTTTCCCGCCGCATCAGCGTAAATAGTTCAACTGCTTCGGGATAGTTGCGGGTCAGCATCGCCAGCCATTGCTTCAAGCGTCCCGGCGCCTGGCGCTCGGTCAATTGCTCAACGGATTGCCGCCAGAATTCCTGGAGCATGGGTTGCATCTGCGCCCAAGTCATCTCGACCACCTCTTCCCCGGCCCGCGCGGCAGCAATCTGCCGGGCCAGGTCGGGACGGGCCACCAGGCCGCGACCGAGCATGATGTCTTCGACACCACTGATTTCGCGACACCGCCGCCAGTCTTCAACGCTCCAGATATCACCGTTGGCGAACACTGGCACCTTGACCACCTCTTGCACACGCGGGATCCACTCCCAGTGCGCCGGAGGTTTGTAGCCGTCAGCCTTGGTGCGGGCATGCACCACGATATGCGCTGCGCCGCCTTCGGCCAGGGCCGTGGCGCACACCAGGGCACCGTCGGGGCTGTCGAAGCCCAGGCGCATCTTGGCCGTGACGGGAATATGTGCCGGCACCGCACGCCGTACGTGTTCGACGATCTGGTTAAGCAGCTCCGGCTCCTTGAGCAGCACCGCACCGCCACGGGACTTGTTCACGGTCTTGGCCGGGCAACCGAAGTTGAGGTCAACCACCTGAGAGCCCAGCTCACACGCCAGGGCGGCGTTTTCCGCCAAACACACCGGGTCTGAACCGAGTAACTGCACACGCAGCGGCACGCCGGCAGCGGTCTTGGCACCGTGCAGCAACTCAGGGGCGAGTTTGTGGAAATAGGCAGGCGTCAGCAGGCGGTCGTTGACCCGGATGAACTCGGTCACGCACCAATCAATACCACCGACCCGGGTCAGCACGTCCCGCAGGATGTTGTCGACCAACCCCTCCATGGGCGCCAAAGCAATTTGCATGGAAAACACTCAACGAAAAACGTGGCGCAGTTTACTGGTTTCAGACGCTGGCAGGTAATCCGCCTTGCAGCGCAGGGCCATAACCCTCAAGAAATTCCGACGGCATGCGCTTGGGCTTGCCGCTGGACAGTTCGATGCAGACAAAGGTTGTTTGCGCTCGCAGCAAGGTAGCGCCATCACGCGGGCGTACCAGCTGGAAGCGTCGTGTCATTTTCAGGCGCTGGTCCCAGTCGACGATCCAGGTCGCCAACTGCAGTTCATCGCCCTCGTAACCGGCGGCGAGGTAATCGATCTCATGGCGCACCACGGCCATGGCGCGGTCCAGCCGGCGGTACTCGGTAAGGTCCAACCCCAGGCGCTGGGAATGGCGCCAGGCGCAGCGTTCCAGCCAGGACACATAGACCGCGTTGTTGGCGTGCCCCAGGCCGTCGATGTCTTCGGCACCGACCTGAAGATCGATGATAAACGGCGTTGCCAAATCCCAGCCCATGCAGTGCTCCCGGTCGATTAATGTCGGCGGCGAGCAGTGTAACCCATGGTTCAGGCGGTTTGGCGCTCCGGCACGTGGCGGCCGGCGAGCAGCGCCAGGACGCCTTCGATCACGCGAGGATCTGCCAGCACTTTCTGGTGCCCGCCCTGCTCCAGGCGCAGCAGGCGGCTGTCGAACCAGGCGTCATGGATGACCTGGCAAGCCTTGACCGAGACGAAGGTATCGTCTTCGGCATGCACGATCAGGCCCGGGATATTCATTTGATAGTGGGCGACATCGAGGTGCTTGAGAGGCATGCCCATCGTCAGCTCGACCTCCTGGATAAACGCCGAACGCGCTCGCGCCGGCAAACCGACCATGCCGGCAAAACCGCGCAGCACGTCGAGAAACCGCGAGGGTGCGGCGATGCTGACCAACGCCTTGGTGCGCAAGCCCAACTGCACCGCCAACATCGCGCTGGCCCCACCCATGGAGTGACCGACAACCGCATGCAGCGGTGGCAGTTCGGCAGCCGCTTCCAGCATGGCACGGGCAAACAGCAGCACATGGGCTTCGCGCCCCGGCGAACGCCCGTGGGCCGGGCCGTCCAGCGCAACCACCGAATAACCCGCGTCCACCAATGCGCTGATCAGGCTGGCGAATTGCGTCGGGCGCCCTTCCCAGCCGTGCATCAACAGCACCGCAGGGCCCTGGCCCCACTTCAGCGCCGACAGGCCGAAACGCAAAGTGATGCGCTCGGACTGCGCCAGCAGCGGCAGCTCCCAGTCACGTGGCGGCAAATCGCGAGGCGTCATGAACACCCGACGCATCTTGCTGGCCACCGTTTGCGGCGCCAGCCGGCCCAAGGTGCCATTGACGCCACGAATCCATTTCAACGTGCCCATCGCTCATCCCTCAGGCCAGAAGCCGTTCTTAACGCACTGCGGACTTGGCCGCACGCAATACACGATCCGATAACTCACCCGGGCCCAGGGCGCGGGCCAGCGACAAGCCACCGATCATCAGTGCCATGTCGGCCAGGGCCTTGTCGGTGTCTTCCGGACTGGCGGCCAGCTGTGCCGCCATCAGTTCGCAGTGTTCGTTCAAGGCCTGGCGAAATTCGTCCGGCAGGCGGCTCATCTCGCCCACGGTGGACGGGATCGGGCACGCCTGGCTGGTGGAGTCACGGTGTTTACGCGACAGGTAGAACGCTGCGACCAGCGCGCGACGCTCTTCACCGGTCAGCGAGGAGTCCATGTCATCGACGGCGGCGCGACGCCGGGCCAGCAACTCGGTGAAGGCCTCCAGCATCAGTGCGTCCTTGCTTTCAAAGTGCGCGTAGAAACCGCCGACGGTAAGCCCCGCCGCGCCCATGACTTCGCCCACACTCGGCTCGGCCGGGCCGCGTTGTACCAGGGCGGCGCCGGCAGCTTGCAGAATGCGTTCGCGGGTTTGCGCTTTTTTATCGTTCATCGTTGCCTCCGAATCTCATGCTTCGAATATTATTACCATAATAATATTTCGCAAGCCACAGGCATGACCATTGGTCAGAAGAACATTCAGGGAAAAAGGAAGGAGGATTGGCTAAACGCCAGACAAACAAAAGGGCCATTCAATAATTGAATGACCCTTAAAAATCCCGCAGAGCGGGTAATCGTGGCGTCCCCTAGGGGACTCGAACCCCTGTTACCGCCGTGAAAGGGCGGTGTCCTAGGCCACTAGACGAAGGGGACA
>NZ_JBYSWF010000096.1:0-18199 GCF_058780865.1 Pseudomonas sp. GP01-A4 | reverse complement strand
GCGTCAGCATCAGCATCAGCATCAGCATCAGCATCAGCGTCAGCGTCCGCGTCGGCATCAGCATCGGCATCGGCATCGGCATCGGCATCGGCATCGGCATCCGCATCAGCGTCCGTATCATCAATATCAACAGCGATCACAGAAGCCGGAACAGACTCGTTGCCTGCTGCATCGGTCAATGTGACAGCCAGTGTTTCGCCGTTAACCTGAAGCGGATCCAGGGTGACTTGAAAATTACCGTCGTCGCCGACCGTGCCAGTGCCGATCACGTTGCCATCGGCGTCTTTCACGGTAACGGTCGCGCGCGGTTCGCCCTTGCCGGTGACGGTGCTGCCATCTTCGCCGACCACCAGGTTGGTTGGGGCATCCGGGGCGATGGTGTCCCCCGCGATGACGATGCCTGGCAGGGATTCCTTGCCCGAGAAGTTGCGCAGGAACACGCGTAGCCGCTCGCCATTGATGTGCAGCGAGTTCAGTTGCACCAGGAATGTGCCGTCATCTGCCACTGTTCCGCTGCCGACCACTTCACCAGCATCGTTGAGGACGATGACTTTGTGGGCCGCGGCGCCTTCACCGCTGAGCGTGTCACCCACGTCACTGATTGCCAGGTTGCGCGGCGCAAGCGGTGTCTCAATATCGGCGACAACCAGCGCACCCGGAGCCGACTCATTGCCGGCAGCGTCTTTGAGCGTGATCGCCAGGCTTTCGCCTTCGGACGCGGGTGTGTCGAGCGAAACCTGGAAATTGCCATCCGCGCCGACGGTGCCCGTACCGATCACGTTGCCGCTGGCATCCTTGATGCTCACGGCAGCGTTCGGTTCACCTTTACCGCTGACAGTTGCGCCATCGGCACTGATCACCAGGTTGGTCGGCGCATCAGGGGCGGTGCTGTCGCCAGCCACCACGGGGCTGGCGGACGATTCATTGCCGGCAGCATCCTTGAGGGTGACTTGCAGGGTTTCGCCATTGGTTTGCGCAGTTCCCAGGGTGACCTGGAAGTTGCCTTCAGCATCCACGGTGCCGGTGCCGAGGACCTCGCCATTGGCATCCTTGATGATCACGGTCGAATTAGGCTCGCCCTTACCGCTGACGGTTGTACCGTCTGCACTGACGGCCAAACCGTTCGGTGCGGCGGGGGCGGTTGTATCACCCGCTACCACAGACGCAGGTTGCGATTCCTGACCCGCGGCATCCTTGAGGACGACTTGCAGGGTTTCGCCATTGGTTTGCGGCTTGTCCAGGTTGACCTGGAAGTTGCCGTCGGTACCCACAGTGCCTGTGCCCAGTACGTTACCGGCGGCATCCTTGACGGTGACTGTGGTGCCAGGCTGACCTTTACCGCTGACCACCGTGCCCGCGCTGTTGACCGATAAACCGGTCGCAGCACCGGGTGCAGGAACTGGCGTTTGATGATGATGGCCACCACCACCGCCACCACCGCTCAATGCCGCGGCGGTACCGCCGACGGCGAGGATGCCCAAGCCCCACAGCACCCAGTCCGGCACCGCACTGTCAGCGGCAATGGCTGCCACACCCAGGTCATCCAGGGTCGAGATTTCGGTGAAGTTGAAACCCGAATACGGCGTGGAATAGTTGCCGAGCAACAATGTTCCGTCGGCATTTTCCAGAACCAGTTGGTTAGCGGAGCCGTCGGCTCCCACTACAAAAAAGTTCTGAATGGTGATGGTTTCTCCAGACTTCAGAGTGACCACCAGGTTTTGGCCGGACTGTTGAAACGATTGAACGCTTTCTTGTCCGAACGGCAGTTTTACAATGCTGGTTCCCTTGAGGCTGGCGTTGCCAAAGGCATGCTCTGTCGCCGTCCCCGTTGCCTTGTCGACAATAGTTATGTTTTTCATCTCTCACCCGTTTTTTATATGGACACACGTATTTCAGCGCGAGCGAATGCCCACGACGGTAGTTACCGCCGAGCACGAAACTCTTTTTGCGTTTATATAGGACTGGTCAGGATTTACAGCGATCAACCGACGCCGGTTTCTTCACGACATTGCAGACCCACACGCGTGCGCTTGCAACACGCTGACACCGAATGAGGTGGCACATCCTTGGCGTCAGAATAAGCCTGCCCGGGCCTTGGGCTGGACTGCATCGCAGCCCAGAGGTCGAGCAACCGGGAAAGGTGGCGGGCCAGGATGCGGGCTTTTTCAAGTTCCAGGGCGGCCTCGTTCGATGAGGCCGATAGCCCTGGGAAACCCGATGTACGCATCCATTCGCTAGCCATCTCTGACACACCTGCACAACTTTGAAAGTACAACGCTTCGGCGGAAGTTATCGAGACGCAGCAACCATGACAACGCTCGCAAAACCGATACTAGCGAGGCAATAGTCAACATCAAAGAGAAATGTAAACACGCAATAAACATGGGTGTTTAATGAGGGAAGCCACGACAAACCAAACACACATAACCGAGAAATCAATTATAACAACATGATAATCGAGCGCCCCATGGACACTCACCAAATGAATAACCCATGATCAAAAACATGATATTTCAGCGTCACACCTGAAACTTGTAAAAGTTTATTTCACAACTATAACAATGCAAAAAACCTTATCCCTAGGCATTAGTCGATAAGTAATACCGCCCTCCCACAAACGTCGCGAAGGGGTTTATTCAGGTCAAAAAAAAGCACCAGTAGTGAGCTGGTGCTGGAAGGTCTACGCAGTAAAAATCAGGGGCCTACAGTGAAGAAGGACAATCGCCCTACTTTGGTTTTCGATAGCTGTTGATGATCGCCGAGAAGTCCTTGCCCCCTTCCCCTCGTTGGCTCATCGATTGATACAACTGCTGCGCCACTGCGCCGAGGATCACCGGCTGGTGTGCCTGGCGGGCCGCTTCAGTGGCCAGTCCCAGATCCTTGAGCATCAGTTCTGCACCAAACCCACCGGTATAACCCCGGGACGACGGCGCCGTCTCGATAATCCCGGGCCATGGGTTGTAGGTGTCCGAACTCCAGCAGCGCCCGGTGGAGCTGTTGATGATTCCCGCCAACACTTGGGTGTCGATGCCCAGCGCATCGCCCAGGGCCATGGCTTCGCTGACGCCGACCATGGTGATACCCAGCAGCAGGTTGTTGCAGATCTTGGCGATTTGCCCGGTGCCGACTTCGCCGCAATGGACGATGTTGCGGCCCATCTGCGCCAGCACCGGTTGCAGGGTGGCGAACAGTTCCGGGGTGGCGCCGACCATGAAGGTCAACGTCCCGGCCTGGGCACCGCCGGTGCCGCCGGACACTGGAGCATCCGCCATCACCACGCCTTGTTTCGCTGCCGCCGCCGCTACATCGCGGGCGGTCTGCGGGTCGATGGTGCTGCAATCCACCGCCGGCACGCCTTTGCCGATGCCGGCGAGCACGCCGTCTTCACCGAGCCACACACTGCGCACATGGGCCGCAGCCGGGAGCATGGTCACCACCAACTCGGCGCCTTCGGCTGCCGCGCGCGGTGAAGCGCTGATGGTGCCGCCCAGTTCCGCCAGTTCCTTGAGCACGGTCTGGTTCAGGTCGAACAGGTTCAGCGCATGGCCAGCCTTGATCAGGTTGCGCGCCATCGGCGCGCCCATGTTGCCCAGGCCGATAAATGCAATCTTCATGGTCGTCTCCTCGATCAGCGCAGGTTGATGGTGGTGTTGACGCCATCGTTGACGCTGTCGTCGTCGAACCAGCGGCTAGTGACGGTTTTGGTCTGGGTGTAGAACTGCACCACTTGCTTGCCGTACGGGCCCAGGTCGCCGAGTTTCGAACCACGGGAACCGGTGAAGCTGAAGAACGGAACCGGCACGGGGATCGGGATGTTGATGCCGACCTGGCCCACATCGATTTCGCTCTGGAATTTACGCGCCGCCGCGCCGCTCTGGGTGAACAGGCCGGTGCCGTTGCCGAACGGGTTGGCGTTGACCAGGGCGATGGCTTGGTCGAGGGTGTCGACTTCCAGCACCACCAGCACCGGGCCGAAGATTTCCTGGGTGTAGATCTGCATGTCGGTGGTCACGCCGGAGAACAACGTCGGGCCGACGAAATTGCCGTCCTCGAAGCCCGGCACCTTGATGCCGCGGCCATCCAGCTCCAGCTTGGCACCTTCTTTTACGCCGCTTTCGATCAGGTCGAGAATGCGTGCCTTGGCGCGCTTGGAGATTACCGGACCCACATCGGTACCGGCTTCGCTGCCGGCGTTCACCTTGAGCTTTTGCGCCAGGGCCTTGAGGTCCGGCAGCCATTGCTTGGCCGCGCCTACCAGCACCACCACGGAAGTTGCCATGCAACGCTGACCCGCCGCACCGAAACCGGCGCCGACCAGGGCGTTCAGGGTTTGTTCGCGATTGGCATCCGGCAGCACCACGGCGTGGTTCTTGGCGCCCATCATCGATTGCACGCGCTTGCCGTGTTTACCGGCGAGGTCGTAGACGTGAGTCCCCACGGCGGTCGAACCGACGAAGGACACGGCCTTGATATCTTTGTGGGTGCACAGCGCATCCACCACGTCCTTGCCGCCGTGAACCACGTTCAGCACGCCGGCTGGCACCCCGGCTTCCAGCGCCAGTTCAACCAGCAGCAGGGTCGACAGCGGGTCCTGTTCCGATGGCTTGAGTACGAACGTGTTACCGCAGGCAATGGCCATCGGGAACATCCACAGCGGAATCATTGCCGGGAAGTTGAACGGGGTGATGCCGGCGCACACGCCGATCGGCTGGCGTAGGGTGTAGGTATCCACACCGCCGGCGACGTTTTCAGCGAATTCGCCCATCTGCAGGGTGCCGATGGAGCACGCGTGCTCGACCACTTCCAGGCCACGGAAAATGTCGCCTTCAGCGTCGGCAATGGTCTTGCCCTGCTCGGCACTCAGGACCACGGCGATGCGCTTGGAGTGCTCGCGGATCAAGGCTTGCAGCTTGAGCATGATGCGCATGCGCGCACCGATCGGCGTCAGCTTCCAGGTCTGGAAGGCGCGATGGGCGGCGTCGATGGCAGCGTTGACTTCTTCAGGGGTGGAAAACGGTACGCGGGCCAGCACTTGCTGGGTAGCGGGGTTGACGATGTCTTGCCATTCGGTGGTCCTGGATTCGACCCATTCGCCGTTGATCAGCAGCTTGACCTGTTTTACGGAAATATCGGCAGATGCGTTCATGTGGTCTCCAATTCTTGTAGGTATGCAGAGAACCAAGGCGTTGAATCGCCTTGAGGATGAGGCGTTCGGACTTTTTTTGGAGTATAGATGTGCAAACTTCTAATAAGAACGCACATAAAAGCCGGTCCAATATGCAAAAAAACATCACGTCACTGGGCTCCCTGAACTGGGATGACCTGAAGTTTTTCCTCGAAGTCGCGCGTACCCGCAAGGCCAGCGTCGCTGCCAAGCGCTTGGCGGTGGACTACACCACGGTGTCGCGGCGCATCAGTTCCCTTGAAGGATCGTTGGGCACTCTCCTGTTTGAAAAGTCCCGGACCAACGGCTTCGTATTGACCACCGAAGGCCAGCGCCTGCTGGGCTACGCCGAGTCCATCGAAAGCACGTTGCACATGGCCTGCGAACAGGTTTCCGGCTCCGGCGTGGCGCTGTCCGGCCACGTGCGCATGGGCTGCACCGAAGGGTTCGGCAGCTTCTTCGTCACCCCGCAACTGAGCCACTTCGTCGACACCTACCCGGCGATCTCGGTGGACATCCTGCCCCTGCCCCACTTCATCAGCCTGTCCAAGCGCGAGGCGGATATCGTCATCGCCCTGGAACGACCGGAACACGGGCCGTACGTGTGCTGCAAGCTGTGCGACTACAAGCTGCAGCTGTACGCGACACAGGAATACCTGGACCAGCACCCGCCCATCCGCCGGGCGGCGGACCTGGCCGAGCATCCGTTTATCAGCTACGTGGATGATTTAGCGTTCAGTTCAGAGCTGCTGTACCTGGCCAATGTAGTGCCCGGCGCCAGCGCCAGTTTGCGCAGCACCAGCGTGATTGCGCAGTATGTGGCGGCGCAGCAAGGGCGCTCGCTGGCGATCCTGCCGTGCTTTTTGGCGGCGCAGGACCCGCGATTGCTGCCGGTGCTGGGCAAGGAAATCAATATCACGCGGCAGTTCTGGATGTACTGCCGCGAGGACTTGAGGAAGTTGAAACGGATCACCCTGCTGTGGGATTACATCCGTGAGGTGACGGAGCAGAATCAGCCGTTGTTGATGGGGGAAACGCGGGAGATGGTGTTTGCCGATTAAATAAAATGTGGGAGCCGGGCTTGCCCGCTATAGCAGTGTGTCAGTCACCCAATACATCAACTGATCCACCGCCATCGCGGGCAAGCCCGGCTCCCACATTGATTGCATTCCAACTCGAACTGCCCGAAAGCCAGACTAGTCCGCAATCACCACAATCGACACCCGGCGATTCTCGGTGCGCCCCGCCGCTGTCGCGTTGGACGCCACCGGCTCGCTGCTGCCCAGTCCGCGCAGTTGTACGTTTTCTTCTTTCATCCCAACGCCTGCCAACACGTGCGCAACGCTTTTGGCTCGGCGCAGGGACAGTTGCTGGTTGTAGGTTTCCTTGCCCGAGGCGTCGGTGTGGCCGTCGACCCGCACGCGCTCAATGCCCACGCCCAGCAGCGCCTTGCCGATGCGCTGGACGATCTCGGTGCTGGGGGCATTCAGACTTTCGACGTCGCTGCCAAACAGCACCTTGCCCGAGAGGCCAAAGGCCCAGCCTTCGTCAGTCAGTTCAAAACCCTGCTGTTTGAGCACGGCGATTTGCGCCGGTGTCAGGCCTTTGGGCGGCGGGGTCTGGCAGCCGCTCAGGGCGAGCAGAGCCACGAGCAAGGTGATGAATAAAAAGCGTGCGGTCGAGAACAAGGGATCAACTCCTGTGTTGAACGTCGGCGGCGGGGGACTCCGATTCCGCCGTTTGCTGGCCACCCTGGGAAAGCCGTTTGGCCTGGTACATCGCCGCATCGGCGGCGTTGAGCAGGTTACCGGGGGTGGCGCCATGATCGGGGTAGACGGCGATGCCGATACTGAGTGAGGTCAATACGTGGGCGTCGCCGGGCAGCGCAATGGGCGCGTCCATGCTGGCGATGATTTTTTCGGCAATGCGCTGGGCGTCCTCAAGTCGGTGCAGAGGCGACAGCAAGATGGCGAATTCATCGCCGCCCAGGCGTGCCACCAGGTCGTCTTCACGCAGTTGCGCACGAATGCGCGTAGCCACTGCCACCAATACCGCATCGCCGGCGGCGTGGCCGAAGTTGTCGTTGATGTCTTTAAAGCGGTCGCTGTCGAGGAACAAGACCGCTACTTTCTCGTTGAGCTTGGCGGCGCTGCGCAGGGCGCGGATCAGCCGACCTTCGAAGAACGCACGGTTGGGCAGCCCGGTCAGGCTGTCGTGGCTGGCCTGGTGGGCGAGGGTTTCGTTTTCGCTTTGCAGGTGGGTCTGCCAGGCCTCCAGTTCGTCGAGCAGGGCATTGAAGTCATTGCCCAGGCTGTCGAGTTCGGCGATTTTCGCCGGCGGTACGCGTCGGTCAAAGGCCCGCTCGCTTCGGGCGGCGTGGGCCACCGAGGCCAGGCTGTGCAACGGTCCGGTGATGCCGCGTAACAAACGCCGCGCCAGGTACAGTGCAACCCAGGCGCTGAGGGCGGTGCACACCAGAATCCCGGCCAGGCCGCTGAGCAGGAAGCGCAACAGGCTGCCGCCGTGGCCGGTCAGGTGCACGCTGCCGATGACCTGGCCCTGGTGCAGGATCGGCTGGGTGATGGGCTGTTCGAGCAGGGCATGCGCCAACTGCAGCTCAATCATCGACAGCATCCCGGTTTCAGGGCGCTCCCAATGGGCCAGTTGCTTGCCGTCGACGTTGAAGACTTCCGCCTCGGCCACTTCTTCCTCCGAGGCGATCACGCCCAACGCCTCGGTGGCCGCCGCGCTGTCGTTGAACACCACGGCCGCTTCCACGGTGTAGTTGATGGAGCGGGCGATCAGGTGCAGATTGTGGTCGGCATACACCCGCAGCGCGAGCACGCCGAGCAGGGTCAGGGAGATACTGGCCATGCTGACGGCCATCAGCGCCAGGCTCAGGTGCCCGCGCCCGATCACTGAACGCAAGGTAGGACGCACTGGCGCCTTATCGACACTCATGACCCCGGCGCTCGACGTCGGGACAGCTGCAGCACACTCGGATGAATGCGCACACCGCTACGGGCAACGGAATCCAGGTTGACCTCGAACGACACCTGTTCGTCGGCTACCCGCAGGCAGAACAGGCTGCCCACGGTGCATTGGTCGCCGCCTTCGCTGATGCTGAGCACCGGATGACCGATCAATGCCGCGAACAGGCGGCTGCGCTCGTCGCTGGTCAATTGGCCGATGTACACGGCGTCGCAGGCATTGGCGATGTCTGGATGGTCGGCCAGCAAACGCTGCACCACTACCGGACGGCCGGTAGCCTGGGTGGTGCCTTTGACCAGGTCATCGGTGTATTGGGTTGGCCCGACAATGCACAAACGCAATTGCGCGGGCTCTACCGGCCAGCGGGCGTAACTGAGAATTCCCAGGACCACTTGGGTGACGGCCTTGGCCCGCTGATCGGCCATGCCGGCAGGCGGCTGGGCAAAAGCAAGAGGCGTGAACACGCACAGAAGCGCAAACAGCAGCATTCGTCTCCAGCTCAAACTTCGCTCTGTGGGCGAGACAGCCACGTTCATGCAGCGATTCTCTTTGATCTTCTCGGGATGATGCCGCAACGATAGCACAACGGCGGAAAACCCCCGAGGCGACACCCAGGAGGATTCCGACATTTTATTAAGAAAAATCACACATTTGGATCAGAAAATTTAGATGTCCCATCGGTCAGCTTCTTTGACGATCAAGTGCCCAGTTCCAGCATCAGCCCACTCAAGCGTTTCACCTTGCGGCTCACCGCCTCTTCGAATACGCCACCCCGGGGTTCGATCAGGCTGAACCAGTCCTTGGCGCGGGTGATGCCGGTGTAGATCAGCTCTTTGGTGAGCACCGGGTTCAAGGCGTCCGGCAAAATCAGTGCGGTGTGGATGAATTCAGAGCCCTGAGATTTGTGCACCGTCATCGCGTAGACGGTTTCGACGTCGTTGAGCCGGCTGGGCAACACAAACCGTACGCCGCCCTGGCCATCGTTGCGCGGGAACGCGACGCGCAGAACCTGCGGCCCGCCGTCGCTTTCGGGCAGCTTGAGGGCGATACCGATATCGCCGTTCATCAGGCCCAGGCCGTAATCGTTGCGAGTCATCAACACCGGGCGCCCTTCGTACCATTGCTGGTCGCTGTCGATCAGCCGGGCCTTGAGCAGCGCGGCGGTAATGCGCAGGTTCAGGCCCTCCACGCCCCATGGGCCCTTGCGTACGGCGCAGAGCAACTGGAATGCGTCGAAGGCTTTCAGCAGCTTTTGCGCCCAGAGCGTCCAGGCCTCGTCATCCCGTGGCGTCTCCAGGGACGGACGCGCGGTCTGCAGCAGTTTCAGGTAATGGCGATAACCGTGGGCACCGTCGCCATGGCCGTCCAGCACCAGGCGCTCCAGGGCATGGTCCTGCTCGCCCTTGAGGCTGACGCAAAACAGGTCGGCATGGCTGCGGGCAGCCAGCAGTTTGCGGGCCTGCTCAGGGTTTTGCTGGTTGACCCAGCGGGCCAGTTGGCCAATGCCGCTGCCTTCGCCGAAACGCCGCGAGTAACGCAGCATCACCACTTGTTGCGCCAAGGGGTGGCTACCGTCGAGGTCTTCCTGCAGGCCGCTGGCGCCGAGGTCTTCGCCGCTGACCTGTTGCAGCCACTGGCGGGTTTGCGGGCTGTAGAAACCGGCTTCGGCGTCGCGGCACAAATCCCCCAGCACCGCCCCGGCTTCAACCGAGGCCAACTGGTCCTTGTCACCCAGCAGCACCAGGCGAGCATGGGGTGGCAAGGCGTCCAGCAGGTTGGCCATCATTTCCAGGTCGATCATCGAGGCTTCGTCTACCACCAGCACGTCCAGGGGCAACGGATTGCCGATGTGATGCCGGAAGTGTCGGGTGCCGGGACGGCTGCCGAGCAAACGGTGAACGGTGGTGACCTGGGTCGGGATTTTTTCCTTCACCGCATCAGGCACTTTCAGCGACAGCACTTGCTGGCTGATGGACTCGGTCAAGCGCGCGGCCGCCTTGCCGGTGGGCGCCGCCAGACGGATGCGCAACGCGCTGCCCGCTTCCACGGCGGGGGCCTGCAACAGCGCAAGCAAACGCACCACCGTGGTGGTCTTGCCGGTACCCGGCCCGCCGGTGACGATGCTGAATGCACCGCGGGTGGCCAAGGCGCAGGCGAGTTTTTGCCAGTCGACAACACCGTCTGGCGGGGCCTGGTCGAACAGGCGATTCAGGCGTTCGGGCAGATCGGCGGCAACGCTTTCCCGGGTGGCGAGTCGCAGGCGCAAAGCGCTGTCGATACGCCGTTCGTAGGTCCAGTAGCGGCGCAAGTACAGGCGTTTGCCCGACAGCACCAGTGGCCGGCTTTGCGCCTCCTCGCCGCCGTCGACGGCCAGTGCCACCAGACGGCTGGCGGCCAGGGCATGGCACCAATGGGCGCCGTCCAGGCCGTCGAGCAACTGTGATGGCAGTAGCATGACGCCGGTTTGCACATCGCCTTCGGGTGGCAGCGACAGAGCGAAATCCGGGGCCTTGAGGGTTTCGAACAGGTCCAGGCATACATGGCCATGGCCCAGTTGGTGGCTGGTCAGGGCCGCGGCCAGCAGGACTAAAGGGTCAGCCTGCGGATCGAGTTCGTGGAGGAAGCCGACAAAGGCCTTGTCCAGCGCGCGCAACCAGCCGCGCTGCACCCAGAGATCGAGCAGTTGCACCAGGTCGGCGGCGCGGCTGAGGGGCGTCAGCTCCTCAAGCGGTAACGGCGACAGGCTCATAGCAGCTCTCCTTGTTCCCAGGCGGGCTCGGCCTTGGGTGGTAGCGGTTTGCCCTGGAACAGCAGGTCCAGGCTTTCGATCAATTCCCGGGGTGGTCGGGTGAAATACGCGCCCTGGCTCGCGGAATGGGTGCCTCGCAGGAACAGGTACAACGCGCCGCCGACGTGACGGTCGTAGTCGTACTCCGGCAGCCGAGCCTTCAGCTGGCGATGCAGGGCCAGCAGGTAAAGTACGTATTGCAGGTCGTAACGATGGTCGAGGATCGACAGTTCCATGGCCTGCTGCGTGTAGGCCGAATCATCGGGACCAAGCCAATTGGATTTGTAGTCGGCCACGTAGTAGCGGCCTTCGTGCTCAAAGGTCAGGTCGATAAAACCCTTGAACATGCCATTGAGCAGCACCGGTTCGGCGGCCACGCGGGATACGCCATTGTGAGTGTGCTGGCACACCAGTTTGTCGAGTGCGAGGACGTCGACCTTGTGGCTGGCAAACCAGAACTCCATTTCGATCTGGTACTGCCGCAACTCGCTAAGGGCCACCTGCCCGTTGCCCAGCGGCAACCGGGCTTGCAACAGATGCCCGAGCCAACCGCCGAGTGTGCCGATCCAGCCTTCCCAGCCACGTCGGTTGCAGCGGCGGGCAACCGCATCTTCGATGGCCTCCGGGGTAACATTGAAGCCTTCGCCGCCCGCCCATTCCAGCAGGCCATGGAGGAAGGTGCCGGGATTCGGCCCGCGTGGGAAACGGTGAATATCGCCACCGGAAGCCGGCACTTCGCGTGGGGCATCCGGGTCGAGGCGTTCGTCATCGAACAGCTTCTGCGCTTGTGGGCTTTCCGGCGCTTCGAGGCTCGCCGCACTCATGCTCTCGCCGATACGCAGCGCGCTGTAGGAAGCGATCCACCAGTTTTCTGCCGCCTTGCGCTTGGGCAGCAGCGGCGCGAGCAAGGTGGCTTCGTTACGCGGCGGGTGGAATACGACCGCATCGGCCTCGGGCACTTCTGCGTAATGCAGTGCCGGGCAACCTTCCTGCAGGTCAAGCAACCAGCGGGCCAGGCCGCCGGACTCGCCAAGTGAAGCGCCGCCGCCGAGCAAGTAGCCCAGGGCCGACAGGTGCAGCACCGAGCTGTTGTTATTGCCACGCTTGAGGTCGGCGATGCCCAGCCAGCAGGCGTGTTTGGCGCGGGTCAGCGCCACGTAAAACAGACGCAAGTCTTCGGCCAGCCGTTCATCGTCGGCTTGGGCGATCAACTCGGCGGTGGGCCTGAGGCTGACCTGGGATTTGCCGTTTGCGTCGTGGTAATGCAACGGCAGGCGGCTGCCATCCACCGGTTTTGCCGAGCAAATGAACGGCAGGAAAACCAGGTCGTATTCCAGCCCCTTGGATTTGTGGATCGTTACCACTTTGACCAGTTGTTCATCACTTTCCAGGCGCAGGATCTGCTCTTCACCGGCCTGGCCGGAAAGCGCGAGATGTTCGGCCAGATGGCGAATCAGCGCTTGTTCACCGTCCAGCTCTGCGGCCGCCTGTTGCAGCAATTCCGAGAGGTGCAACAGGTTGGTCAATACCCGCTCGCCATCGCTGCGGGTGATCAGGGTTTGCGGCAATTTGAAGTCGTGCAACAGGCGCCGCAGCATCGGCAGCACGCCTTGGGTGCGCCAGATCGTACGGTAATCGCGGAACTGCATTACGCGTTGTTCCCACGCCAGTTCGTCCTGGTTCAGACGCTCCAGTTCGGGCAGCGACAGGTTCAAGGTGACGCAAGCCAGGGCGGCGCGCAGTGGGCGCTCGACGTCCGGCTCGGCACAGGCCTTGAGCCAGGCCAGCAGGTCGTGGGCTTCCTGGGCGGCGAACACGGAATCCTTATCGGAAAGGTAAACGCTGCGCACGCCACGGGCAGCCAGTTCACCGCGCACGGCCTGGGCTTCCTTGCCGTCGCGCACGAGGATGGCGATGTCTGACGGCAGCACGCCTTTGAAGCTAGCGTCTTTGCCGAGGAATCCGGCAGTTCCCTGCTGGCCGCCATTGAGTAACGCGACGATTTGACTGGCGCAGGACGCGGCCAACTGTTGGCGGTAGAGCACGCCGGAGATCGGCTGGTCGGTGGGTAGATGCCAGAGATTCAGCGCACGCAACGTCTGACCGTTGACCTGCAGTTGTTCCTTACGGCCTTGGGACAATACCGACTGGAACGGCACCGGATTCGTACCGTCGGGTTCACGGAACAGGAACGCTCCACGGCCTTTTTCTGCGCGCTGGAATACATGGTTTACCGCCTCGACCATGGCATGGCTCGAACGGAAGTTGGTGCCCAGGGTGTGATGGCGGCCGGTGGTGGACTGGCGCGCGCGCAGGTAGGTGTAGATGTCGGCGCCACGGAAGGCGTAGATCGCCTGCTTTGGGTCGCCGATCAGGAACAGGCCGCTGTCGAGGTGGTTTTCTTCGATGCGGTAGATGCTGTCGAAGATGCTGTATTGCACCGGGTCGGTGTCCTGGAATTCGTCGATCAGGGCGACCGGGAATTGCTCGCGGATCACGCTGGCCAAACGCTCGCCGCCGTCGGCTTGCAGGGCGGCGTTGAGGCGGATCAGCATGTCGTCGAAGCCCATTTCGGCGCGCCGGCGCTTTTCTTCTTCGAAGCGTTTCCCCACCCAGCCGGCGGCGTGTTGCAGTACAGCAGCATCGGGCGTTGGCAGGGCGTCGAGGCTGGCCTTGAGACTGGCCATGGCGTCGATACCCGGATGGCGTGGTGGTTCGCCTTTCCAGGCTTCGGCCATGCCGTCGGGGGTCAGGCGGGTGAAACCGGTGCCGATGTCCAGTTGTTCGAGAGACTCGTCAGCTGCCCAGGCGCTGATTTTTTCGAACCAGGGTTCGAAGTAACGGGCTTGCATCTTGCGACCATCGACGGCTTTGGCGGCGACGGCCTGCAGGCAAATGTTGCGCAATTCTTCTGCCCATTGTTGCCAGGGTGCCTTGAGCGCGACGAGGGCTTGGCGGCGCTCTTGCAGGCATTCGTTGATCAGCTCGGCGGGGTCACGCGTTTCATCCGTGGGCCGCTCGCTGCCGAACAGCGCGCGTACCCGTGGCATCAGGGCCGCCGGGCCGCCCCAATTGTTGCGCACCCAGTTCAGCGCATCGTCGTGCATCGGGTAGCAGAACAGCCGCCAGTAGTCGCGCAGCACTTCGCCGAGCAGGTCGCTGTGGTCGGTCTCCAGGGTCTGGGTGAACAGGCTCCCGCTGTCGAAGGCGTGCTCGCGCAGCATGCGCTGGCACCAGCTGTGAATGGTCGAGACGGCGGCTTCATCCATCCACTGGGCGGCGATGTCCAGGCGATTGGCGCAGCCGGGCCATTGTGCGGGGCTGTATTGGTCGCGCAGTTCGGCGATCAACGCGTCGGGTTCTTCGATTTCTTCGCGGAAAAAACGCGCGGCTTCTGCCAGGCGGATTCGGATGCGTTCACGCAGCTCTTTGGTGGCGGCATCAGTGAAGGTCACGACGAGAATTTGCGGCGGCAGCAACTCGCGGCCGAAACCCGATTCGTCACCTCCGTGGCCGAGTACCAGACGCAGGTAGAGCGCCGAGATGGTAAATGTCTTGCCTGTGCCGGCACTGGCTTCGATCAGTTGGCTACCCTTGAGCGGGAAGGCCAGGGCCAGGGGTTTTGTACCGCTCATGCGCTGGCCTCCGCGCTGGTGAGTGATCGCCAGGGAGCGTTGATCAACGGTCGATAGAGGGTTTCGCACCAGCCTTCGAACTCTTCGCTGGCCATCAAGGCGGCGTAGTCGGGGAACTGTCGGATGAGCGCAGGGCTTTCACGGCGCTCGCCGTCGCTGGTTTGGCCGTCGCCTTCGTAGGCTTTGCTGGCGGCGGCTTGCGCTTTGGCCGGGTCGGTTTGACCGAGCCAGGCGAATGCGGTTTTAACGGCGACCGGCAGTGGTTCGCTCATGCCGGTTTTCCAGGCGAGCAGCAGGTTGCCGAGGAGCTCCCGGGCTGTGGCTTGCTCAAGTGGGGCCAATAGCAGTGTGTCGTCGCTGGCGACCAGGCCGGTACTTAACGGAAGGCCGCAGGCACAGGCCACCAGGTGGTTGACCCATGGGCGAATCAGGCGATGCCATTTACGGGTCTTGATCGAGCCGATGCTGTTGGGGATGGCGGTGACGCTTAGAAAGCCGCCATCGCTGCGTTGATGCAGGCCACTGATCCAACCTTCCAGCTGGATGCCTTGATGCTCAAAACTGATCGGTTCGGCGCTGGTGTGCGGAGTTGGCCAGAGTGCCAGGAGTTGCTGGTAACGCTGCAACAGGTCGGGCAGAGGCTCGATCAGTTCTTTGCGCAGGCATTCGCCGAAACCAACCATCGGCAACAAGCCACTGCCTTGCAGACGCAGGGCCTGGGCGTTGAGGGCTTCGTCGAGGTTGTCGGGGCGGGTGAGTGCCGCCGTGAGCAAACTGTCGCTCAGGCTATAGCGCTGCAGTGCATCGAGGACGAAGGGTTCTTCATCTTCCAGCGGGACTTCGGCGGCTTCGAAAAACACTTTCAGGCGCTGGCTGAAAAAGTGTTTGACCGGGTTGCGCAGGAAGTCTTGCAGTTGGCCAAGGCTCAACGGTTCTTCCTGGGTGTAGGGTGCGAGGCTGCCGGTATCGGGCACGCTGTCCGGGGTTGCGTGGAGCAACTGCCATTCGCGGGCGTAGCTGAACAGCTTGTCACCTTCATGGAAGTAGCGGGCGCTGAAGGGCTGGAGCGGGTGTTCCTGGGTAGTGGCTTCCAGGAGTGGTTCGCCACTGGTGGTGTGCCAGCCGCTGGCAATGTGGTCGCGCAACTGCCCGATCAGGACCGATGCCGGGCGATCACTGTTGTCGCGGATACTGCGGCCGACCCAACTGATGTAGAGCTGGTCGCGGGCGGAGAGCAGGGCTTCGAGCAACAGGTAGCGATCGTCTTCGCGCCGTGACCGATCGCCTGGGCGGTAGTCGCTGCCCATCAGGTCGAAGTCCAGCGGCGGTTGTGCGCGTGGGTAGTCGCCATCGTTCATGCCAAGTAGGCAAACCAGCTTGAACGGGATCGCGCGCATGGGCATCAAGGTACAAAAATTGACAGCTCCCGCGAGGAAGCGCTGGGACAGCCGGCCTTGGTCGAGGCCTGCCAGCCAGGCCTCGCGGACTACGGTCAGGGGTAATTCGTCATGCAGGCCGACGGACTCGCAGGTCTCCAGCCAGGTTTCTCTCAGTTGCTCGAGTTGACCCAACAGGTAGTCGTCGTGCTCGTTGCTCGGGAGGAAGAACAACTGCATCAGGTTTTGCAGGCGCTCGCCCCACTCTGTCGGCGCGGCAGGTTGCGAAAGTGCCTGGTGGGCGTTGTGCAGCGCATCGAGCAGTGCGACCAGCGGGCCGATCAAGGCCGCATCGAGTCCGCCGATTTCATCGTACGGCTCGATGCCATCGCAGGCAGAGCCCGTACCGACGGCGTAGCCCAGGAGCATGCGACGCAGGCCGAACCGCCAGCTGTTTTGCTCCAGCTCCTGGGGCAAGCCGAGGCCGGCGCGTTGTTCGGCGTTGAGGCCCCAACGGATACCGGCGCCTTCGATCCAGCGGTGCAGGGTCGGCAGGTCGCGCTCCTTGATGGCGAAGCGTTCCCGCAGGGCCGGGACGTCGAGGAGGTCGAGGATTTCGCTGACCGGAAAACGGCTGTCCGGGAGCTTGAGCAAGTGTTCGACGGCGATCAGTAATGGATCGCGGCCGCGCTGGCCTTGGTCCGTAAGCGTGAACGGAATGAAGCGTAGGTCGCTTCTTTCAAGCTGGCCGAATACGGCGCGAATATGCGGCGCGTAGCTGTCGACGTCGGGGACCATGACGATGATGTCCCGTGGGCGCAGCGTGGGGTCGGCGCTGAAGCGCTGCAGTAACTGGTCGTGAAGAACTTCGACTTCACGCTGGGCACTGTGGGCGATGTGGAAGCGAATGGAAGTGTCGCGCGCCAGGTCGACGCTTGGCCAGAGTTCACGGGTTTCGTTGAGGGGGCGCAGTTCGAGGATGTCGTCCTGGAGTTGATTGAGCAAGGTGGTGGGCTCGCTCTCGCTGAACAGGTCGATACGACCGTCACGGAATGCCGAGCGGTAACTGTTGGGGTCGTCGTAGCTGTCCAACAGGTTGATGTAGTCGCGACCTTGCTTACCCCAGGCAGCGAGCAGCGGGTGGGCGTGCTGATGCAGGGTTTGCGGGTCGATGGTGACCGGCATTCCGGCCTTGCGTGCCTGGCGCTTGTATTCGTTTCGGAGCAGGTCTTTGTCGGCGACGATGTCGGACCAGTGATGGCGACAAGGGTTGTGCACACACAGCAGCACCTGGCTGAAACGGGCGAGGCCGGCAAGGGCTTCCAGCGCTTGGGCTGGCAAGGAGGAAATGCCGAAGACGATCACGCGGGAGGGCAGGCCTATCGGTGCCTGCTCCAGGCTATTGATGCGCTCGATAAAGCGTTGGTGAACTCCGGCGCGACTTTGAGCCATGCCCTCCTCTCCTACGTCCAACAGCAGGGCGCGCCATAGTTCGGCTTGCCAGCAGTTGGCCGGGCTCAAAGGTTTGGATTCGCCACGGCCATTGCGCAGTTGATGGCGACCGGCAGCCCAATCTTCCAGCCAGTCGGCACGGTAGACCTGGTATTGGTCGAACAGGTCGGCGAGGCGTTCCGCGAGTTGGTAGCGTTTGCGCAGATCCGTATCGTGGGTCAGGAAGCGTTGCAGGGGTTCGAAATGGGGCTGATCGATCAGCTCCGGCAACAGGCGCATGAGACGCCAGGTCAGTGGGGCTTTATCCAGCAGGGACTTGGGCGGGATTTCGTCTTTGCCCAGGACCATGCGATAGAGCTGCCACATGAAGCTACCGGGAAGCTGCACATCAATAGCGGCAGCGATGCCGCAACCGCCCATGTCGTCGTCTTCAGGGTCTTCAGCCAGCGCCAGTTTCAGCCACTGGGCAATGCCGTTGCTTTGTACCAGGGCGATTTCGTTTTCCAGGGGAGCCAGCGGGTAACGGCGCATCCAGCTGACAACCAGGCTGCGCAGCTCATCCAGGCGGTTGCCGTGAACCACCATGAATCCAGCACTGAGGGACGTCGCATCCGGCATAACGGCTTCCTTGGGAAAAGCAAAATCGAGGGATGGACTTTAGCATTGAAGACAATCGTAGGCTGCAAGTGAGGAACACTTGGAGACGCTCGCCATACTTTCCGACCGCGCAAAACAAAACCCCTGACTGCATAAGCAATCAGGGGTTCTGGAATTTAATCTTGACGATGACCTA
>NZ_JBYSWF010000095.1:0-19250 GCF_058780865.1 Pseudomonas sp. GP01-A4 | reverse complement strand
CCTCCACATACTTCGCCCGCCTACACATCGCCTCCCGCCCCTCCATACATGCTTCCTTGATCTCCAACCCCGCCACACCCACATCCAACGCCAACCCCACATACGTCCCCTTGCCCAAAAACCTCGACGTCTCGGCAATGCTGCGAATCCGCTGCGTGTAGCCCACGATTTCACTCTTGTGCAGATAACTCTTGGTGGAAATACCCAGTACTTTTTTCAGTGACTTATTGGTTTTCAGGCTCGTGCCAAATCGCGCCGCACCTTGAAGTTGAGTATCCAAGCGCCGGAACAACATCTGCCGCTTCTGGATAAACGCTTTCTTATTCAAGGCTCCATCCTTTAGTTGTTGATGCAAACGCTCAATTTCTTCCAGAGTGCGCTGAACCTCGTCCAGGTGTCGCCCCCAGGCCGCCGTCGAACTGCCGACTCCCACCGAGCTATAAGCCAATAAACTCTGGAATAGATCATAGTTATTGATCACCGCCGCCCCAGCCGAGGCATCCAACTCCAGATTGCGCTGAATCTCCTGCGCATGGCGCATCAACCATGCATCATCAGTAGTGCAAGCCACAACGTAGGCATCGGGAACGATCACCATCTGCCCCGGCGTCACCAGGCTTGCCTGACGCAAATGCAGGTTCAACGCGTCGAATTGATCGGAAAGTTGCCCACTGGCCCCGGTCAGTAACCGGGATTTCAAACTGAGGTAGTCCGTGGTGCGGTCATTGATGTATCCCTGCGCCATCACTTACATCCCTGATGTAATGGATATGGCGCAGGAATATAGGCAGGCGAACACGGCCCGGACACAAGGTTGGAACAGCTGAAATTACATTTGGGAAATCACCTACCTGGCAGGTAATCAAGGCCTACAAAAAATCGTCGGACTCAATACCCCGTCATCTCCAGATACCCCACCCCACCCTGAAATTTCACCGGCCCTTCCCAGTAAGGAATGCTCAGGTTCATCCAGGCTTTTGGGTTGACCGCTTCCGTGGTGATATCCAGATGTTTGCCCGGGATCTTCAATGACCACTGGGTGGGAATGCTGCGCCCATCGATCGCGGTCGTGCCCAGCGGCGTCAGTTGAATATCCTGGTTGTGCAGGGTCTGTGTGTGGCCCTCTTTGTCGATCCAGGTGCCGGTCAGGTAGGACGGTCCGTCTTTCTGCCGCACCCGAAACAGCATCAATTGCTCGCCACTGTCCAGGTGCAGGGAGAACCAGTCCCAGCCAGTCTGGCTGGCGGTCAGGGGCTGGCTGCTCCATTCGCGATCGAGCCAGGCGTTGCCGGTGACTTGGTAAGATTTTCCATCGATGGTCACGCGGCCATCTGCCTGGAAAAACGGCTGGCTGTAGTAGTACGACGCCTGGCCCTGGTCGGACTTGCGGCTGTAGCCGTTGTCGCCCTGGAGCACCAATGGGCGGCTGGAGGTCAGGTGCAGGTCGTAGTTGAAATGCTCGCCTGCAGCCTTGAGTTGCATGTCCGCCAGGGGGCTGGCTGCACCGGGGCGGGTGGCGAAATTCCAGTCATCGATCCAGGCATTGAACGGCACCGCCTGGGCCCCTGCCTGCCCCACGCCGCCGCGGGCGTAGCGTTCGCTGGCGTAATGGCGGGTGGCCGAGGTGACGGCGGCGTGGCCGAGCCAGATCGTAGAGTCGTGCCAGCCGGGTTGTGTCGGGCCGGCCTTGAGTGCGTTGCGAAACAGCGTCCATTGCACGCCGTAGGCATTGCCCTCGGCATCCTTCAGGTTGGCGGTGAGGTACCACCATTCGATGCGATAGCCGTCATGGGGGCCATGGTCCTGGGGAAAGCTGAAGACCTTGCCGGGCACCACCTGGGCAAAGTCCGCGGCCTGGCTGCCCAGCCCGGCGAAGCTTTCTTCAGGCGCAGGCGGTTTGTCGCAGGCGCCCAGCAGCAGGAAGGTCGCCCATAGCAGGCACTTAATCTTCATTGGCAAAGGTCCTCAGCAAATCCGCCGGGCGACTGCGGTACAACTGCCACAGCGGCCAGGCCGAAGCCAGCAAGGTGGCCAGCATCGCCAGACCCAGCAGTTGCGCCAGTTGCCCCGGGAACACCTGCAACGGCAGGCGCCAGCCGAAGGCCTGGACGTTGATCACCACGTCCAGGCACCACGCCAGCAACAAGCCCAGCGGCAACGCCAGCACCAGGGTCAGCACCGCCAGCAGCCAGGTCTGGCCGAGGTTGAGCAGCATCAATTGGCGTCGTGTCACGCCCAGCGCCCACAGCGGGGCCAACTGGCCAAGACGGCTTTGGCTCTGGGTCAGCAGGCTGATGAACAACGCCACGCCGGCCACGCCCAGGGTCAGGCTGTTAAGGGCGGCGGTGGCGGCAAAAGTCCGTTCGAAGACCTGGCTCGACCAGCCCTTGAGCTGCTGCTGATCGACGATGCGGCTGTCTTCGAGGGCAAACCGTTCCTGTACTGCACGCACCAGCGGCGGCACGTTGCCCGGCAAAACCCGCAGGTTGAAACGCGCCGGCGACAATCCCGGCCAGTGCTGCAACAGGTGCCGCGAATTCACCAGCAAGTGGCCCTTGGGGTTGCCGTAGTCGGCATAAATCCCCACGACCTTCGGCGACCATGGACCTTGGGGCGTGGGGATGCTGACCACATCGCCCAGCCGCACCTTGAGCCGGCGTGCCATTTGCTCACTGAGCATCAGGCTGTCGTCCTGCAGCAACTGGCCCCATGGGTCCGTCGCCGCTTCCAGCAACGGCCAATGCTGGCGATAAGTAGGGTCGTCGACCACGCCGAACAGGTCAGCCGGCCACCCCTGCAACTGCACCGCAACCTGCCAGGTCGGCAGCACTGTCTGCACCAGGGGCTGCTGCACCAGCCAGGTTTGCAGCGCCTCGGCCTGGGCCGGGTTTTGCGGGTTGAGGTACAACTCGGCGGTCAGGCGTTGTTCCAGCCAGTTGTTGAAGGTCTGGCGAAAGCCCGAGGTCATCGAGCCCGCGCCGATATTGGCGGCCAACGCCAGCAGCAAGGCCATCAGCGCCAGGCTCAGGGCCGGCAACTGCTGGCGGCAATCGGCGAGAAACCATTGCCCCAGCACCGAACGGCTGCGCCCCAATACCGCCTTGAGCACGCCATTGAGCACCACCGGCAAGCCCAGCGCAGCGCCCAGCAACAAGGCCGCCATCAATACAAAACCACTGGCCAGGCTGTCGCCAAATACCAGTGCCAACAGCGCAACCAGTAAGGCCGAACCCGCCACCCAGCCCTGGCGTCGCAGCCAGCGCCCATGGGCCTGGTGCCAGGCCTGGGCATTGGCCAGCGCCAACAACGGCAAACGCGCCGCCCGCCACAGGCTGCTGGCCCCGGCGAGCAACGCGCCGAGCAAACCCAGGCCCAGGCCACTGAGCCACCACAGCGGGCTGAGGCTCAGTTGGCCGGGCAACTCGGCGCCATACAGGCCGCGCAAGCTGGCGGCTACATCCGGCAGCAACAGGCTGGCCAGCAAGTACCCGCTGGCCACGCCCGCCAGGCCACCCAGCACGGCCAGGCCACCGAGTTCCACCGCCAGGCTGAGGATCAGCATCCGCGCACTGACCCCGCACGCCCGCAAGGTTCGCAGCAGGCCGCGCCGCTGCTCCAGCGCCAGGCCGATGGCGGCATGCACGATAAACAAGCCCACCACAAAGGACAGAAAGCCCAGCGCATCGAGGTTCAGATGGAAGCTTTCAGTGAGGCGCGCGAGGTTGTTTTCCTCGGCCTGCTTGAGCTGCAGTTGCGCGCCCAGTTCCGGCGGCAGGGCGGGATGCGCGGCGGCAAAGGCCCTGTCCAGCAGCAACCGCGACAGGCGTTGGGGCATGTCCAGCAGCGGTTGGGCGAAGCCGATATCGGTCAGCAATACGCCAGGGGCCATGTCCGCTTGAACATGCAGCGGCGGCAGCGCCAGCCCGGCAGCTGTCAGCGGCTGGTCGCCCTCTTTCAGGCCCAGAGACTGCAAGGTCTGCGGCGCGATCCAGGTGCGTCCCGGCGGGTTGAAGAACGCGACCATCTGCGCCCGGTCCAGGGTCTGCCCGGCCAGCGCGCCACCGCCGGGCAACGACACCGGGTCGATGCCCATCACTTGCAGGCGCTGGTCTTCATGGCCCTTGAGCTGCACGCGGCCCTGCACCACCGGCGACACCGGCCACCCGGCGCGGCGCAGGTCGGCAAACAGCGCCTGGGGGAAGCTCGCACCGTCCGGCGCACTGAGGCTGGCCTGGGGTTCGCCGCCGATCAGCTGGCTGGCCCGCGCGTAGCTGTCCCGCGCCTGGCTGTTGAGGGCTTGCACGCCGGTCAACAGCGCGGTGGCCAGCCACAGGCCGGTGAGCACACTGAAGAATTGTACAGGGTGGCGCCGCCAATGGCTGAGCAGCGCGCGCAGTGTCCAGTGGAAGACGCGCATGTCAGCGGGCGTCCGCAGCGAGTACCTGGCCGCGATGCAACACCACCTGCTGGTCAAGGCGCGCCGCGATGCGCGGGCTGTGGGTGACCATCAGCAAACTGGTCGGGCTGTCCCGCAGCAGGTCCAGCAGCAGTTGCAGCACTTCGTCACTGGTGCCTTCGTCGAGGTTACCGGTGGGTTCGTCCGCCAGCAGCAAGCCGGGGCGCGACGCCAGGGCTCGTCCTACCGCTACCCGTTGCTGCTGGCCGCCGGACAGTTGTTCGGGGTAACGCCTGAGCAAGTCACCCAGGCCGAGTCGCTCCACAAGCTGCCCTTGCCACGCCGGATCGAGGCGCCCGGCCAGGCGCGCCTGGAAGGCCAGGTTGTCTTCGACCCGCAGGCTGCCGATCAGGTTGAACTGCTGGAACACCAGGCCGATCTCGGTGCGCCGCCAGTGGGCCAACTGCGCTTCGCTCATCTGGTCCAGGTGCTGATCGCCGACCTGGATGCGGCCACGGTCGACCTGGTCGAGCCCGGCCACCAGGTGGAGCAAGGTACTTTTTCCACTCCCGGACTCGCCCATCAGCGCAAGACTGCTACGCTCTCCCAGGTAAAGGTCGACACCCGCCAGCACGGCCAGTGGCCCCTGCGGCGTGCCATAGCTTTTAAACACCCCTTGTACCTGCAGCATCACCATTCCCCACCTGCCTCTGGACTGAGGCCGAGAATAACGGTTGTCACATTTTTATGTCACAACCATGGGCAAAAGGAGCGCCCCATGACCCCCTGCAAATTTTTCACATCGATTTCACCCGGCTGCCACCTGCTGCACTTTAAATTGCCGTCCATGGGCAGATAACAGGCTGGTTATTTCAAACGCCCGTTAGTGCAAGTGAACAATTTTTTATATCGGTATGTTCAGCAAAAAGACAGCGCCCCTGTGACACGCTTTTGCATATTCCTGCATCAGCGCTACTCACTTGGCGCCTGCCTAACTTGCCGCTGCCAGTTACCGGATTAACGCCTGGAAGTTACCAATGGTGAATAGTGTGGTTGACCTGACCCTGAGCAAGTCTCGCTCGCGCTGGGCATTTGTAAAACAGCTGAACAAACTGTGGCTTGGCGTGGCAGGTATCATGATGATCAGCCTGGCAGTAACGGCGTTCATCTGGTGGCCAAGATCGCCGCTGGACCTGGGCGTGGGCCACCGCCTGCTCACCTCCGGAACCCTGGAAGCCTGGCGTAACGGAGACCTGGTGGTGCTGGTCCGCCATGAGGAACGCTGTGACCGCTCCAACAACCCTTGCCTGGGCCCGTCAGACGGCCTGACCACGCTCGGCTCGTTGTCTGCCAGTGCCGTGGGCAAGGCCTTCCAGACCCTGGGCATGGAAAACACCGACGTACTGAGCAGCCCCACCACCCGTACCGCGCAGACCTCGCTTTTCATGTTCGGCAAGGCCGAACTGTCACCCGGCCCCCTGGCCATCTGCGGCCCTGCCATCGGCGAGGAACTGCGCCCGCATAAACACGCGGACCGCAACCTGCTGGTGGTCACCCACAGCGCCTGCATCAGCGACTTCGAGGAGGCATTGGGCTACTCACACGCTGCCCATGCTGAATACGGCAGTGCATTGTTTGTAAAGCTGCTGCCCGATGGCAAGTTCAAGGCGCTGGGTATTTTGAACAGTAAGGACTGGGCCGCCGTGCTTAAACAACTTTAGAACACTTCTTAACATTTAATCATTCAAGTTCGTTCAGCAAAAAGACAGCCAGACCGTGGCATCGTCTATGGTTTTAATTGAATTTTTGTCAAAAATTTATTAGCTCACTAACTTTTCACAAGTTAACAACATGACGATGACCTTCGATGACTTATTGGACGCCACACGTTTAACGAGCTTGACTGGGGCACAGGGATATTCAGTTTCGCCCCCCCACTAACAGACTGTTTAAGGAATAACGTTCTGTGCCGCATTTCTACCCGACCACGACCACCTTCCACCCCTCGCGCATGGCTGATCCAGCGCTCGCGCTGATTCACCGTCAATACCGCTTGAGAGTGCAATAGCCATGACCCGCCTTAAACCATTGCCCGTATTACTACTGGCATTCGTGATGTTCTATCTACTGCCACTGGGCCTGCATGGCCTATGGATTCCTGACGAAACCCGCTACGCCCAGATCAGCCAGGAAATGCTCATGAGCGGCAACTGGGTGGCACCGCACTTCATGGGCGTGCGCTATTTCGAAAAACCCGCAGCCGGCTACTGGCTCATTGCACTGGGCCAGGCGTTGTTCGGTGAAAACCTGTTCGGCGTGCGCATCGCTTCCGCCCTGACCACCGGCCTGAGCGTCGTGCTCGCCTACCTGATCGCCCGCCGGCTGTGGAACGACCCGCGCAAGAGCTTCGCCTGCGCGCTGCTCTACATGAGTTTCGGCCTGGTGGCCGGGCAAGCCGGTTATTCCAACCTGGATCCGCAATTCACCTTTTGGGTCAACCTGAGCCTGGCGGCGCTGTGGTTTGCCCTCGACAGCTCCACCCCCCGTGCCCGCCTCGCCAGCTGGACGTTGTTGGGTGTGGCCTGCGGCATGGGTTTCATGACCAAGGGTTTCCTGGCGTGGTTGCTGCCGGTGCTGATCGCCCTGCCTTACATGCTCTGGCAACGTCGCCTGGGGGAACTGCTGCGCTGCGGGCCGCTGGCGATTCTGGTGGCGGCCGTGGTGTGCCTGCCCTGGGCGCTGACGATCCACCTGCAGGAACCGGACTACTGGCGTTTCTTCTTCTGGCATGAGCACATCCGCCGGTTCGCCTCCGACAATGCCCAGCATGCACGTCCCTGGTGGTTCTACCTGCCGCTGATGGTGGTGTCGTGCCTGCCATGGGCGGCGCTGCTGCCGGCGACACTGTGCAAGGCTTGGAAGGAAAAGCGCCAACCGGCCATCGTCTTCCTGGCGCTGTGGTTGCTGATGCCCCTGGGCTTTTTCAGCCTGAGCAACGGCAAGTTGCCGACCTACATCATGCCGTGCCTGCTGCCGCTGGCGCTGCTGATGGGCCATGCGTTGATCGACCTGCTGGCCAACGCTCGCACCCGCACGCTGCGCGTCAATGGCCTGCTCAACTTGGGCATCGGCCTCGCCGCGATGGTGACGCTGATCTACCTGCAAATCGACCGGCCGTTGTACGGCAATAGCCACAGCGAGATGTTCAACCTGTCCCTGACGTTCATCGTGCTGATGGGCTGGATGCTCGCCAACTTGCTGCAAGCCTCCCGCCCGCTGGCGCTGTGGGCGATGCCGGCCTTGGGCATTGGCCTGCTGGTGGCGCTGTTGCCCGCCGGCATGCCGGCGGTGGTCGAAGATAACCAGATGCCTGACCAGTTCGTGCTCCAGCACCTGGACGAGCTCCAACAGACCCAAGCGCTGCTGAGCAACGAACTGGAATCGGCGTCGGCCCTGGCATGGCGCCTGCGCCGGCCGGAAGTGACGCTTTACAACACTGAAGGCGAACTGCGCTACGGCCTGCAATACGCCGACTCGATGCACCGCAAGGTGGAGCTCGACAGCGTTCAGGCCTGGCTCAAGCAGGCGCGCCAGCAAGGCCCGGTGGGCGTGCTGATGCGGGTCAGGAGCACCAGCGAAATGCGCGAAGCCGGCCAACTGCCGTTGGGGGGCAAGCGTTATTACAAGGGTGACCTGGAGATCATCATCTACCCGCAATTGCCGTAACACAGGCGCCCTAATGTGGGGTGACCCCATTCAACACTCATCCCACATCGGAACCGCTCCATGAACTTCTGGAAAACCGAACGCGGCGCCCTGCTGCTGCTCCTGGGCGTGTCGGCCCTGATCCTGCTGCTGGGCCTGGGCGCCCGCGACCTGTGGGGCCCGGAAACCCGCTGGGCGAACATCACCCTGCAGATGCTGCAAAGCGGCGACTACTTCGACCCGTACCTCAAGGGCACCCCGTACTACGACAAACCCTTGCCGTCGTATTGGCTGATCACCGGGTTTGCCAACCTGATGGGCGGCCTGGGGCCGTGGTCGTTGCGCTTGTCATCGGTGATCTCGGCGTGGCTGAGCATCTGGCTGGTGTACCTGATCGGCGAGCAACTGTTCCGCAAAGGCACCGGCCTGATTGCCGGCTGGATGCTCGCGACCACCTTCTACTTCCTCTTCTGGGCCCGGGTGGCCACGGCGGACGTGCTGACCGTATGCGGCGTGCTCGCCGCCGTCTGGTGGTATTGGCGCGGGCCGGACGATACGCGGCTGGGGCGCTACACGGTGTTCTTCCTGTTACTGGCGGCGACATCACTGTTCAAGGGTTTGATCGGCTTTGTACTGCCGGGCCTGGTGCTGTTGCCGCACTTGCTCAGCGAACAGCGCTACAAACGCCACCTCAACCTGCGGCTGGTGCTGGCCGTGATCATTGCCGGGGCGTTCTATGCGATTCCGTTTGTGCTGTCCCACCTCTACGGCGCACCGACCTACGGTGAAAGCGGCCTGGAACTGGTGTTCCGGGAAAACGTGGTGCGCTTCTTCGACCCGTTCGACCATATGGGGCCGATCTACACCTACCTGATCTACCTGCCGGCCTACACCTTGCCCTGGGCGCCGTGCTGGGTGCTGGGCCTGTGGCTCGCCGTGCGGCATTGGCGCGACACCCCGCCCAACACCCGCTGGCTGGTGTGGGGGCTGGGCCTGCTGTTTGTGTTCTTCACCGCCAGTGGCAGCCGGCGCAGTTACTACGTGCTGCCGCTGGTGCCGTTCGCGCAGTTGCTGGCGGCGTGGTGGGTCAGTGAGCGTATCGCCCGCAAAGGCACGGTCGGCCGGGGTTGGTACCGTGGGTTCGGCATCGCTGCGGGGGTGATGCTGTTGGTACTCGGGGTGGTGTATCCGTGGACCAATGGCAATGGCGGCGTGACCCGTTTCGCCGAGGACGTTCAAGCGCAAGCAGTGAAAAGCGCGCCATGGAACGAGTGGCAGATGGTGATGGTGGAAGTCGACAACAAGGTACCGATGTACCTGCAAAATCACGGGACGCCGTTCTACTACGTTGCCGAAACCCAGGACTTCCCGCGCCAGGGCGACAGTGCGGCGTTCATGGGCTGGCTGGAAAAAACCAGCGGCCGCACCTTTGATCCCAAGCGCACAATTATTGTCGCGCAGTCCACCAAGGATGACCCGACGCCGCTGGCCTACCTGGGCAACGATCATCAGGTCATCACTACCCAGCCGGACAATGGTGAACGGTTGTTCCACAAGCGTGACGGTGGCAGCGTGGCATTTGTGCCCAACGCCGCGCCGTAGCACTGGCGGCATGGGGCGGGCATTGCTAGTGTGGCGCGCTTAAGCCACCGTCCGAGCCCGGCCCGCCATGCCCTACTCTTCCCTTTCCCTTGCCGCCCTGAGCCTGATCGTGCTCGCCACGCCGGTAGCGGCAGACACGCCGATGCCGGCCAACATGGTTTACCTGCGCAGCCTCGACCCGAGCATCGCCCAGGACATTCGCTACGCCAGCCCCCACAACTTCACCGGAGCGCCGCTGGACGGCTACAACGCAGCCGAATGCGTGCTGTCTGCCGACGCGGCAAAGGCACTGGTACGGGTCCAGGCCGAGTTGGCCAGGCAGGGTTACGGCTTGAAGGTCTTCGACTGCTATCGTCCCAGCCGTGCCGTGGCGAACATGGGCCGCTTCGCCAGCCTGCCGGGGGATCCGGCCAAGGCCGAGTTCTACCCCCGGGTGAACAAGCAGGATTTCTGGCGCCTGGGCTACGTGGCCAAGGTTTCCAACCACTCCCGGGGCGCGGCAGTGGACGTGACCCTGACCGGTCCCGATGCGCGGCCAGCCCAGGCCTGGAGCGCCGACACCGCGGCGGTGGATTGCGCCGCCGGTTACGGTCGACGCTTGCCCGATGGCGGCCTGGACATGGGCACCGGTTTTGATTGCTTCGACGAAATGGCCCACGCCAACAGCCCCCACATCAGCCAGGCGGCACGCCAGAACCGCCAACGGTTGAGCGCTGCGATGGCCAAGGAAGGCTTTACCGGTTATGCCGGCGAATGGTGGCACTTCACCTACAGCCGCAATCCGGTGCGGGCCGAGCCGATGGACTTCCCTATCGAACCGCTGCGGTAACATCACAACACAGCTTCAGCTTGATAAAGCCCGGGGCAAAAACTAGCGTTTGAGGTTTCCCTCTTTTCAAGGACTGAACGCCGTTGAACACGCTCATCAAAACCTGCGCGGCGCTGCTGACGCTGCTTTCAAACGTGGCACTCGCGCAAATCCCCGAGACCAGCCGGCAACTGATCGTGGTCACCACCCCGGGCTGGAACGCCCTCCAGGGCACCGCACAACGCTATGAGCGGCACGGGCAAGGCTTTCAGAAAGTCGGCGAACCCTTTGCCATCGTGGTCGGTAAAAACGGCATGGCGTGGGGCACCGGCCTTACGACACCCACCCCCGACCAGCAGCCCCTCAAGCATGAAGGCGATGGCAAGGCCCCGGCCGGCATCTTCAAACTCGGCGGTGCCTTCGGCTACGCTCCCACCGCTGACACCCGCTTGCCTTACGCGGCCAGTACCGCCACCCGCGAATGCGTGGATGACAGCCAGTCCAGCCATTACAACACCCTGGTGGACAGCTCGGCGGTGAACAAGGACTGGACCAGTTCCGAGCGGATGCTGCGCAAGGACCAGCTGTACCGCCAGGGGATTTTTGTCGAGCACAACACACCGGCTTTGGCCAACGGCGGCTCGTGTATTTTCCTGCATATCTGGCGCAGCGTCAGTTCGGGAACATTGGGCTGCACGGCGATGGACCCGGTGAATATCCAGGCGTTGTTTGCCTGGCTGGACCCGCGAGAAAACCCGCTGCTGGTGCAACTGCCCGCCGCGCAGTACGACCTCTACCGTGAGCGCTGGAAACTGCCGTCCCGCTGAGCTGACAGCAGGCGCTGAAATGCGGCCAATACCTCATCGGGTTTTTCCAGCATGAGTTGGTGGCCGCATTCGGGCAACAACTGATACTCGGCATTGGGCAAATGCCGGGCGAGTGCTTCGCCGCCGCTGGCCGGGGTCAGGCCGTCGGTGTCGCCGGCCAGCACACTCACAGGCAGGGTCAGGGTGAGCAGTGCATTGGCGTCTGGCCATTGGACGTTTTTCATCAGGGCCTTGAACATGTACAGCGGGTTGCGCTCGGTGAGTTTTTCTTCGTAGGCGACCAGTGCGGGGTCGGCCTTGGCGTTCCATGCCGCCTGGCGGAAACCTTTGGCCAGCAGTGGGCGCAGACATTCCAGGAGCCATGCGGGTAGACGCATCAGGCCGCCGCTCCGGCTGATGCTGTGCAGTCGGGTGCCCAGCAGCAATACGGCTTCGATGGGGATCGCGGGTTTGGCCAGCAAGGCGCTCAGGGTCAGGCCAGTGCCGAAGGAGTGGGCGACGATGAGGTTGCGGGAGCCGCCGTAGCGCCTGAGGATTTCCAGGTAATCGGCGACCAGTTCGGGCCAGGCGTAAGCCTCGGGGTTGCGGGGTTTTGCGCTGGCGCCGTGGCCGAGCAGGTCCCAGGCGACCAGACTGTAGCCTTGGGTTTTCAGGGATTGCCATTGGTGGCGCCACTGGTCCTTGTTGCCGCCGGCGCCGTGGCAGAAGAACACTACCGTGTCGGGTTGGGTGGTGCCCGCGTGATGGGTGATGCTCAGGTGACGGTTGGGGCGGATTTCCAGTGGTTGGCCCTGGATCACTGGCAGTTCGGTGAAAGAGGTCGGCATGGAGGTTTCTCAATAAGTGAAAGGGTTGAGTGTGGTGAAGCAACAGCAAAATCAAAGGCGGACACGATCCAAATGTGGGAGCGGGCTTGCTCGCGAAGGTCGTTAACGATAACGCGAACATCCTGATTCAACGCGGCGCTCTCAGGTTCTTCGCGAGCAAGCCCGCTCCCACATAAAGCGGCTCTGCTTTTGCTCTAACACTCAGGTCGCCTTTGCCGCTTTTGCAATGTGACTCGCTGTAAGAGCGAAACCATAGGTGGCCGTTACCTGAATAACGGATATGCCCCCAACCCCAACAACCCAAGTCAGATGGCCTCAGCCATCAACAACTCCCGCGTATACGGATGCCGCGCATCAGCAAACAGCGCCGCCGTCTCCCCCTGCTCCACCACCCTCCCCTTACGCATCACCGCAATCCGGTCGCACAACCGCGCAGCCACCCGCAAGTCATGAGTAATAAACACAATGCTCAACCTGAACCGCCGCTGCAGCGACTCCAGCAACTCCAGAATCTGCACCTGGATCAGCGCATCAAGCGCCGACACACACTCATCAGCGATCAACACCTTAGGCTCCACCGCCAACGCCCGGGCGATCCCTATGCGCTGCCGCTGCCCCCCGGAAAACTCATGAGGAAACCGCTCAAACGCCGCTGCCGGCAACCCCACCAACCCCAGCAACTCACGGGCCCGCCGCTCGGCATCCGCCTTGGAAACCCCCTGCACCAAAGGCCCAGTCATAACAATCTGCCCCACCGTCTGCCGCGGATTGAGCGACGCAAACGGATCCTGGAAAATCATCTGCACATCACTGCGCAACGCTCGCAGCCGCCCTTCAGACAACCCCGCGACCTCCCGCCCCAACCACTCGATCCGCCCGCTGTCAGCACGCAGCAAACGCACCAGGCACCGACCCAGGGTCGACTTGCCCGACCCCGACTCCCCCACAATCCCCAACGTCTCGCCTTCACGCAACTGCAGCTGAACCGCATCCAACGCCTGAGTCGTACGCCGCCCCCACCAACCGCTGCGGCTGCAGAACACCTTGCCCAGCGCTTCGGCCTTCAGCACCACAGGGCCAGCCACCTGCGTACGTGGCACCAGCGGTTGCGCCGACACCGCCGCCAACAACTGCCGGGTGTAATCTTCCCGGGGCACACGCAACACCGCCGGGGCCGTGCCCTGCTCCACCACCCGGCCCTTCTCAAGCACCAGCACCCGGTCGGCAATCGCCTCGACCACGGCAAAGTCGTGGGTGATAAACAACAGTGCCATGCCCTTGTCCTGCTGGATCTTGCGCAGCAGGTCGAGAATCTGCGCCTGGGTGGTCACGTCCAGCGCCGAGGTCGGCTCATCGGCAATCAACAGCGCCGGATCAAACGCCAGGGCCATGGCGATCACCACCCGCTGACGCTGCCCGCCAGACAGTTCAAACGGATACGCCAGTCGCAAGCGCTCAGGGTCGGGCAAGCCGACATAACCGAGCAAATCCACCACCCGCTGACGCCGCACCCGTGCCGCCGCCACGCCATGGGCGCGCAGGGTTTCATCGATCTGTTCGCCCACCCGCATCAGTGGGTTGAGGGCGCTCATGGGCTCCTGGAATACCATGCTGATATCCCGCCCGCGCAGTTGGCGCATGGCCTCTTCGCTGCGGTCGGCCAGGTCTTCGTCGCGAAACACCAGGCGCCCGCTTTCCACCTTCAGCGGGTCCGGCAACTGGCGCAGCAAAGCCTTGGCCAGCATTGACTTGCCGGAACCGGATTCACCCACCACACACAAGCATTCGCCACGGTTCAGTTGCAGCGACAGGTCATACAGCGCATGGCTGCGGTCCGCACCGGCCGGCAAGGCGATACGCAAATGTTCAACACTCAACAACGTCATAGCGACCTCCCGGGCTCAAAGGCCACACGCAAACCTTCACCGACTCGATTGACCGCCAGCACGCACAGCACAATCGCCAACCCCGGCAGAAAGCTCATCCACCAGGCGTCCCGCAGCAAGCCACGGGAGGCATTGATCATGTAGCCCCAGCTCATGGCTTCCGGGTCGCTCAAGCCGAGAAACGCCAGGGCCGCTTCGGTGAGGATCGCCGTGGCCATGACAAAGGTCATGGTCACCAGCAGCGGCGCCAGGGCGTTGGGCAGGATCTGCTGGGCAATGATCCCCAGCGGCGACTGCCCCAGCACCCGCGCGGCCTGCACGAATTCGCGCTGGCGCAGGGTCAGGAACTCACTGCGCACCAACCGCGCCACCGCCGGCCACGCTACGAGTGCGATGGCCAGCACGATGGAGAACAGGGACGGCTCAAGGATCGCCACCAGGATCACCGCCAGTACCAGTTGCGGAATGATCTGGAAGAACTCGGCAATGCGCATCAGCACACCGTCGAGCCAGCCACCGAAATAGCCGGCGACCGCGCCGACCAGCAGGCCCACCACCAGGGTCGCCAGGCTGGCCAGCGCCCCCACGGCCAGGGACACCCGCGCGCCGTACAGCAGGCCACTGGCGAGGTCGCGACCGAGCAGGTCACTGCCCAGCCAATGGGCCGGGTCGTGGAATGGCGCGAGCATCGGCTGGCTGTTCATCTCCCATGGCGAGCTGCTGGTCAGCCAGGGGGCGGCGATCGCCAACAGCGTCAGCAGCAGCAAAAACAGCGCACCGATCAACGCCGCAGGCTGGCGCACAAAACGTCGGAAAACCAGCATCAGCCTTGCACTCCTGCACCGATACGCGGGTCGAGAAAACGACAGATCACATCGGTCAACACGTTAAAGCCCACCACCAGAATCGAGATCACCAGGAAACCGCCCATCAACACGCCGTAGTCACGCTGGGCCAGCGAGTCGTACATCAAGCGACCAATCCCCGGCCAGGAATACACCACCTCCACCAGCAACGCGCCGCTGGCCAACTGGCCCAGTTGCAAACCGGCAAAGGTCACCACCGGCAACAGCGCATTGCGCAACACATGCACGTACAAAATCCGCCGCGGGTGCAGGCCCTTGGCGTGGGCGGTGCGCACGTATTCCTGGCCAAGGGCGTCGAGCACGGCGGCGCGGGTGAGGTGGATATACAAGGCGAGGAACAGCACGCTCAACGACACGCACGGCAGCAGCAGGTGCTTGAGCCGGTCGAGCAGGGAAAAGTCCTGTGCCACCGTTTCCATGCCAAACGCCGGCAACCAATCGAGGCTGACGGAGAACAACAGGATCAGCAGCATTGCCAGCCAGAATGGCGGCATCGCATACAGCAGCAAAGCGCCGTGGGAGATCACGCCATCCAGCCAGTGGCGCTTCTGTCGGGCCCGGGCGGCCAACGTCCCCAGGGTGACGCCAAGCACCGACGAGAGCAAAAATGCCGAGCCCATCAGGGCCAGTGTTGCCGGCAAGCGCTCGGCAATCAGCGACCACACCGAGGTCTGGTTGCGGTAGGAATAACCCAGGTCCAGATGGGCGATATTGCCCAGGTAGATCAGCAACTGCGTGAGCAACGGCTTGTCCAGGCCCATGGTCTGGCGCAGGTGTTCGATGAACTGCACATCGTCCACCCCCGCCTCGCCGGCCAACAGCAGCGCCGGGTCACCCGGCGCCAGGCGGATCAGTAAAAAGCCCAGCACCAGCACCGCCACAATCATCAACAGTGCCTTGAGC
Organism: Pseudomonas sp. GP01-A4; assembly: GCF_058780865.1. Classification (NCBI taxonomy): domain Bacteria; kingdom Pseudomonadati; phylum Pseudomonadota; class Gammaproteobacteria; order Pseudomonadales; family Pseudomonadaceae; genus Pseudomonas; species Pseudomonas sp. GP01-A4. The sequence goes on along the minus strand of NZ_JBYSWF010000095.1, from coordinate 3,430 downwards.
AGGCGACCGCTGAAATACAGCAACCCGTTCATGGTGCAGGCGCGTCGAGGTAGACGCTTTCGTAGTCTTCGTTAAGGCTGGTGGCGGTTTGCAGCAGGTTCTTCACCTCTTTGTGGAACAGTGTCGGGTAGCGCATTTCGAAGATCGGCGCGATCGGCAGGTCGGTGTTCAGCACGTTTTCCAACTGGCTATAGAGCCTGGTGCGTTCCGGGCCTTCCGGGGTGTTGGCGACCTGGGTCCACAGGGCATCGGCCTCGGGGCTGTTGTAGCCGCTGACGTTGGCAAATGGCGAAGTCTTGAGGATGTAGTCGGAGCGGTACAGGTAGGCGTTGGTCAGGTACGGGTCGCCGATCTGGAAGATGAAGTTGTAGGTCAGGTCGAAGTCCCAGTCGCTGACGCGCTGGAACCAGGTGGCGGCGTCGGACGTCACCACTTGTACCTTGAAGCCCAGCGGCTGCAGGGCTTGCTTGGTGTATTCGGCCAGGCGCTCCCAGGCACCGCCCTTCTCGCCGTTGAGCAGGCGAATCCGCACGGCGCCCACGTCCACGCCGGACTCGGCAATCAGCGCCTTGGCTTTTTTCACGTCATAGGTGTACTGCGGCAATTGCGGGTCGTGGTACGGCGAGGTGGACACGAACTGGCCGGGGGCAACCTTGCCCGAACCGAAGAAGATGTTGTCGACGATGAACTGGCGGTTCAGCGCATACAGGATCGCCTGGCGCACCTTGGGGTTGTTCAGCGGCGGCTTGCGCGTATTGATCTGCAGGAAGGCCAGGCCGGAATACAGCTCCCAGCCTTTTTCCGACGACTGCACGTCCGGCAAGGCGGTCAGGCGCTTGAGGTCGGAATAGTCGGCATCACCGCTGCGCAGCACCTGCACGTCATTGCGCTCGAACGCCGCAGCGCGGGACGAGCCGTCCGGGATCACGTGGAAGATGATCGCATCCAGGTGTGGCAGGCCCTTTTTCCAGTAGTCGGGGTTCTTTGCCAGCTTGATATAGGCGCCGCGTTTCCACTCCACAAACACAAACGGGCCGGTGCCGACAGGCTTGAGGTTATAGGGGTTGTTGCGAAAGTCAGTGTTCTCGTAGAGGTGCTTGGGCACCACAGGCCGCAGCCCGCTGCCCAGGGCCGAGAGCAACGGCGCGAAGGGTTTCTTGAGCTGGAACACCACCTGCAGCGGGCCCTTGGCGGTGATGCTGTCGACGTACTCGGTGAAGACCCCGCCCAGGCGCTTGTCCACTTCGGGGTAGAAGGTCTGGAAGCTGAACACCACGTCATCGGCGGTGAACGCGTGGCCATCATGCCAGCGCACGTTGTCCTGCAAATCGAAGGTGTAGGTCAGGCCATCGGGAGAAACGGTCCAGGCCTTGGCCAATACCGGTTTGGGTTTCAGGTCGGTGTCGAAGGTCAGCAGGCCCTGGAGGATCTTGCCGCTGACGTACTGGGTGGACACGTGGCTGACCACGCCGTGCATCAGCGACGGCGGTTCGGGTTGGGCCACCAGGTTCAGCACCCCGCCGTCATGGGGTTGCGCCTGAGCGGTGCCGGCCAGCAGCACGGCGCCAAGTCCCAGGTATGAAAGGACACGGCGAAAAGATAAAGGGCGCATGGAGACTCCTTGGCTAAGGTTTTGTCAGGGATTTAGCAAGGGCTGTGCCATGGGGCGACGGGCCGCGTTTGCGGGCATCACAGGCCTTGGCAGTGATGAAAAAACCACAGTGGCCGGGACGAGTGTGGAAAAAGCAACAGCCCGCCCTCTTGAGGAATGGTTGTGCGTAGCAGCTGCCGAGCCTTGGCGAGGCTGCGTCTGCGGTGTGTCAGGTATGCCGCCAACGCAGCCTCGACAAGGCTCGGCAGCTGCTACGGTAAGGTTTGAAGTTTGAGGGCCCCATCACTGGCACAAGGTTTGCCCTTCTAACCGCTATCTGAACCCATGAGTTTGAAGCGCATGTCACTGGATTACCTGGGCAACCCCATCGACACCCTCAACCCCGCCACCCGTCAGGGCCTGGATGATTTCGTCGGCGGTTTTCTCGGCTATCAGCCCCGTGCCGAGGGCATCCTCGCGGTCGCCGATGCCGACCCCGACTCAGCATTGGCCAACGGATTTGCCGGCCTGCTGCTGATGTTTATCGAGTCGCCCGAGGGCCCTGTGCTGGCCGAGAAGTACCGTCAGCGGGCGGCGGCGGTGAATTCCCGGCATCCACGGGCGCTCGTGTATCTGCAAGTGCTGCAAGCCTGGATCAACGACGAGCTGGATGAAGTGCTGCGCCTCAGCGAGCATCTGCTGGATCTTTATCCGCGGGACCTGCTTGCGGCCAAGCTCAACCAGTACCTGGAATTCAACCGGGGCAACTGGCCGGCGCTGCTGCGGATCGGTTTGAAAGCCACCGCCGGCGCGCCGGATATCGCCCACAGTCACGGGCTACTGGCGTTTGCGTATGAGCAGTGTCATTTGCTGGAGGAAGCCGAGGCCAGTGCGCTTGAAGCGTTGCGGTTGCAGGCGTCCGAGCCATGGGCCCATCACGCATTGGCCCATGTGATGCTGACCCAGGGGCGTATCGAGGAAGGCATCGGGTTTCTGGAGGGCGTGAAGCAGCACTGGGACGGGCTTAACTCGTTCATGTACACCCATAACTGGTGGCATCTCGCGTTGTTTTATCTGGGGCGCGGGGAGGATCAGCGGGTGCTGGAGATTTATGACCGGCATGTGTGGGGGATCTTGCCGGAGTACTCCCAGGATCAGGTGGGCGCGGTGTCATTGCTGACGCGGCTGGAGCTGGCCGGGATTGATGTGGGTGAGCGGTGGCAGGCGTTGGCGCCCTACCTGCAGCGTCGGGTTGGGGATGCGGTACAGCCGTTTTTGAGTGTGCAGTATTTGTATGGGTTGGCCCGGGCGGGCAAGCCTGAGGCGGATCAGTTGTTGGCGGCTTTGCGCAGGCACAGTGTGGAAGCGCGGCCGGTTTGGGGGGAAGTGACGTTGCCGTTGGCTGAGGGGTTGTTGGCGCATGCCCGGGGGGATGCCCGGCGGGCGTTGGAACAGCTGGGGATAGCGTTGCCGCGGCTGAATGAGATTGGCGGGAGTCATGCGCAGCGGGATTTGTTTGCGCAGGTGGAGCTGGACGCACGGTTGCGGGTTGGGGATTGGCTTGGGGCGCAGCAGACGCTGGAATTGCGCCGGCGGTATGACGGGCTGGATGTCCCGACGAACCGAGCTTTGGTGGTGGTGTATGAGGCTTTGGGGTTGCCTGGGGAGGCACTGCGGGCGCGGGCGCGGATTGGGGGGATATCCGTTATTTAGGTGATGGCTTGTATTAGTTTCGCTTTTGCCCCACCACTCGGCACCTCGCTTCGGCCAGCGTGGTTTAACGGGGCGCCTAAGATCAAGATCAAAAGCAGATCAACAGCACAGCGGCCTCCCGGCCGG
>NZ_JBYSWF010000094.1:0-19652 GCF_058780865.1 Pseudomonas sp. GP01-A4 | reverse complement strand
TCGCGGCGGCCCGCGGAGCAATGCCGGAGTGAGGGAACGCCGAGCCTAGGCGAGGCGCCGACAGGCGGGGCAGAGCGTTTTGGTTACTTTTGCGCTTTTCAAAAGTGACCCGCTGTAAGAGCGGAACCAATAGCAGCCGTTACCGCAGGAATGGATATGTACACGGTAAACGCCAACCCAAGGGGTCACTCATGTTCAACAAAATCCTCATAGCCAACCGTGGCGAAATCGCCTGCCGCATCCAGCGCACCGCCCAATCCCTGGGCTACCGCACCGTAGCAATCTACAGCGAAGCCGACACCGACGCCCTGCACGTCCAGATGGCCGACGAAGCCATCAACATCGGCCCCGCCCCGGTCACCCAGTCCTACCTGAACATCGAAGCCATCCTCAACGCAGCCCACCGCACCGGCGCCGACGCCATCCACCCCGGCTACGGCTTCCTCTCCGAAAACCCCGACTTCGCCCGAGCCTGCGCAAACGCCGGCCTCACCTTCATCGGCCCCAGCCCCGAAGCCATCGACCTGATGGGCAGCAAACGCCTCTCAAAAATCGCCATGCTCAACGCCGGCGTCCCCTGCATCAAGGGCTACCAAGGCCCCGACCAGGACGACCCAACCCTGCAACAACAAGCCACCCACATCGGCTACCCACTGATGATCAAGGCCAGCGCCGGCGGCGGCGGCCGCGGCATGCGCCTGGTACACAACCCCGACACCCTGCTGGAACACCTGCGCACCGCCCGCTCCGAAGCACAAAACGCCTTCAGCAGCGCCGAACTCATCCTCGAACAAGCCCTGATCGCCCCCCGCCACGTCGAAATCCAACTGTTCGGCGACACCCACGGCAACCTGATCTACCTCGGCGAACGCGACTGCTCGGTCCAGCGCCGCCATCAAAAAGTCATCGAAGAAGCCCCCTGCCCCGTCATGACCCCCGAGCTGCGCCAAGCCATGGGCGAAGCCGCCCTCAAGGCCGCGCGCGCCGTCAATTACGTCGGCGCCGGCACGGTGGAGTTCCTGCTCGACCGCGACGGCAATTTCTACTTCCTGGAAATGAACACCCGCCTGCAGGTCGAACACCCGGTCACCGAACTGATCACCGGCCTCGACCTCGTCGCCTGGCAACTGCACATCGCCGCCGGCCAACCTTTGCCCCTGAGTCAGGAACAAGTGACCCTCACCGGCCACGCCATGGAAGTGCGCCTGTACGCCGAAGACCCGGCCCAGGGCTTCCTCCCGCAAACCGGCGACGTACTGCGCTGGGACCCGGCGCCAGGTGTGCGCATCGATCATGGCGTGCTGGAAGGCCAGCGCATCACCCCGTTCTACGACTCGATGCTGGGCAAGATCATCGCCCACGGCGCCACCCGCGAAGAGGCCCGGCGCAAGCTGGTCAGGGCCGTGGAAGACTGCGTGCTGCTCGGCGTGCCCACCAACCAGCGCCTGCTGGCCAGCCTGCTCAAGCATCCACACTTCATCGCCGGCGATTTCAGCACCGGCTTTATTGCCGAACACTTCAGCGACATCCCGCGTACCCACGCGACCAACGAAGAGCTGGCCCTGGCCGCCGCGCTGTTTTACCAACACAGCGCCAGCGCTCACACCCAGCCATTATCCGGCTGGCGCAACAACGCCAGCGTACCCTGGACCTGGCAATTGGCCGAACACGACGAGCCCCGGACCATCAGCCTCAGTGTGCTGGCGGACAATTGCCTGCACGTCGAGATTGATCAGCACGCCATCGAAATAAGCGACCTCTCCACCGACGGACGCTGGGCCACCGCCGTTCTCAACGGCATTCGCCGTCGCATTGCCTACCACCTGCAAGGCACCCGGCTCTGGTTGCCCGGCGTGTGCATCAATGATCGAACCCAAACCGTCGCCACCCGCCAGGCCGAGGCCGGCAACGGCACGGTCAAGGCGCCGATGGATGGGGCAATTGTCGAAGTACGGGTCAGCGAAGGCGATTCGGTCAGCAAGGGCCAGCTGTTGCTGGTGCTGGAAGCGATGAAAATGGAGCACCCACTCAAGGCCGGCATGAGTGGCGTGGTCAAGCGAATCCAGGCGGTTGCAGGCGATCAGGTCAGGAACCGTCAGATTTTGCTGGAGATCGAGTAAGCCCTGGGCGGAACTAGCAGGCTTGGCTACGCTCTATCCCCATCAGGACGGGAAGAGTACGGGAACCTGCGATGCCTCATTGGCTGATTATTGATCTTGAAGCCACAACGGATGAAGGCGGCTGGCCCGTGACCGAGATGGAAATCATCGAAATCGGTGTGAGCCTGGTCAACCGCCAGGGCCGTGAACTGGACCATTTCCAGCGTTTCGTGCGGCCATTGCGCAGGCCGCTGCTGACGCCGTTCTGCCGCCAGTTGACCCACATCACCCAGGCGAATATCGACGCTGCCGCGCCGTTGATCGAGGTGTGGCCGCTGTTCGAACGCTGGCTTGGCCAGCACCAGGCACGCCTGGAAGGCTGGGCGAGCTGGGGTGACTACGACCGCCAGCAACTGGAACTGGAGTGGCAGCGCCATGGCTTGAGCAGCGTGCTGGGCCAGACGCCCCACGTGAACCTCAAGCAACGCTTCGCCAAGGCCCGGCGCCTGGACAAGCCGCTGGGGCTCAACGGCGCGCTGCAACTGGCCGGCATGCAGTTCCACGGCCAACAGCATCGGGCGCTGGAAGATGCACGCAATACCGCACGGCTGCTGCCGTTGATTTTGCCCGTGTAGAAGGCATACTGGCCGACCTTTCTTGACCCTTTTCCGAGGATTCGCCCATGTTTAAAGTCAACGAGTACTTCGACGGCACCGTCAAGTCGATCGCTTTCGGCACTGCAGAAGGTCCGGCGACCATCGGCGTCATGGCCCCGGGTGAATACGAGTTCGGCACTGCCCAGCGTGAAATCATGCACGTGGTATCGGGCGCACTGACCGTCAAGCTGCCAGACAGCACCGACTGGGAAACCTTCGCCGCCGGCAGCCAGTTCAACGTGCCAGCCAACAGCAAGTTCCAGCTGAAGGTGGCGGTCGACACCGCCTACCTGTGCGAATACCGCGGCTAAACGTTCGATAGCCCAAAAAAATGCCCGTCTCGCGAGAGACGGGCATTTTTCATTTCAGGGCTGCTTACTCCAGGATCGTCACCGGCATGCCGACTTCCAGGCGGCCCACCCCATCGTTGACCAGGTTCTGCCCGAACATCACATCGCCCTCTTGCTCGCGGTAGGTCTTGAGCGTGGCCAGCGGTTCGCGGTCGGCACTGCGCTCGCCACTCGCCGGGTCGATGGTGGTGAGGATGCAGCGTGAGCAGGACTTGACCACGCGAAACTCCACATCACCGATCCGTATCCGCTTCCAGCCGTCTTCGGCAAAGGCTTCGCTGCCCTCGATCACCAGGTTGGGGCGAAAACGCAGCATCTCCATGGGCCGACCGATACGCTGGGACAGGTCATCCAGGGACGCCTGGCCGATCAGCAGCAACGGAAAGCCATCGGCAAACGCGACCTTGTCATCATCCTTGCCGTAGCCGGCCTCGGTCGTGCGTGCACGGGACAGCGGCACTTGCACCAGCCGCGTGGGTTTGCCGATGAATTCGCTGAGCCAGGCGCCTGCCTCGTCACCGGCATCCGGCACGCGCAAGGTGTCACGCCAGATGGTCACGCCGCGCAACTCGGCATCGCTGCCGGGTAGTGGCACGTCAAGCGCAGGTTGGCCCTCGGCGCTCAAGGTCAGGCCACCGGCGCTGTTCCACAGCGCCGAGAGCTGGCTCATCCTGGCCACGGCGCGCTGGGTCAGGAAACGCCCGCTGGCCTCGTCCACCAACATCCAGCGTCGATCCCCGTCGAGCCCGAGTGTGTCCAGGCCGATCTGCTGCAAGGATTCACCCTTGCCGGACTTCAAGGGGTATCGGTACAACGCGCTGAGACGAAGCATGGGCCTGCATTCCTGAGGGACAAAGCCGTCACCCTAAGCTCAAGCCGGGACTTCGTCCAGCATCAGGCGCTGACGTACCACGTCCACCAACTTGTCGGGCTGAAACTTGGAGAGGAAGTTGTCGCAACCGACCTTCTTCACCATCGAGTCGTTGAAGCTGCCGGACAACGACGTATGCAGCACCACGTACAGGCTGCGCAGGCGCGGGTCGTTGCGAATCTCGGTGGTCAGGCGGTAGCCGTCCATCTCGGGCATTTCGGCGTCGGTGAAGATCATCAACAGCTTGTCGGTCATCACCTGGCCACTGTCGGCCCAGGCCTTGAGCATATTCAGTGCCTTGAGGCCGTCGCTGGCAATGTGCATCTTCACCCCCAACTGTCCGAGGGTGTCACGCAGTTGCGAGAGGGCGACGTTGGAGTCATCCACCAGCAGCACTTCGCGGCCGCGGGCGCGTTCCAGCACCGGGTCTTCAAGTTTCTCGCGGGAAACCTTGGCGTTGTAGGGCACGATTTCGGCGAGGACTTTTTCCACGTCGATGATTTCCACCAACTGGTCATCGACCTTGCTGATGGCCGTCAGGTAATGCTGGCGCCCGGCACTTGCCGGCGGCGGCAGGATCGCCTCCCAGTTCATGTTGACGATGCGGTCGACGCCGCCCACCAGGAACGCCTGCACCGAGCGGTTGTACTCGGTGACGATAATGGTGCTGTTGGGGCCCGGAATCAGCGGACGCATGCCAATCGCCTGGGACAGGTCGATCACCGGCAACGTCTGCCCACGCAGGTTGACCACGCCGCAGACAAACGGGTGGCGCTGGGGCATCAGGGTCAACTTGGGCAGTTGCAGCACTTCCTGCACCTTGAACACGTTGATCGCGAACAGCTGCCGCCCGGCCAGGCGAAACATGAGGATCTCCAGGCGATTCTCACCCACCAATTGTGTGCGTTGATCTACCGTGTCGAGAATGCCGGCCATTAAAGACTCCTGGGGTTTAGCGGATGGATAGTGCTGGTCACTGAAGCAGGTTATCGGCGGCAAACGCCGGACCTTGACCCCCACTAAAATGCCATGCAAATCCATTGATGTCACACTGACATCATGCTTTACTGAACCCGCTTCAACGCAAGGCCCATCACCACCGCCGCGTGACCGCAAAGTCTGCGCGAGGTTCCGCTATGTAAGGGATTCCCCTATCCACAATCAGGACCAACCTGATATTCGCGATATCTAATAGCCATTAATGTGACGCCATTCTCATTGCATGAATGGAGTCAGGCTTTTGTTTGCTATCGCAAGCCCACGGCCAACGGATCATCCAGTGACTTATGTACTGGCACCCAAAGAAGTTGTGCGAATGCCCCTGGAAATTGTGGGGTACTCGGACGACGGCCGTCATTCAAATAAATTTCCTACTGAAAAGTCGGAACGGGCCTACAGATATTCGTCATATTTCAGCGGTAGTTTTACGCCATTCAACCGGTGCAACATCTCATCATCCGATCGTATGTTCTGGAGACTTGTGTGATGAACGACGGCAAAGAGTGGCAACTTGCACTTCCCGAGTTCCTCCTCGAAGCGGAAATGTTGCTGGCCAAGTCTGAAGAATGCTTGAGCCACCTGCATTTGATCCGCAACGACAGTGACGCGATCGACTGCATGAAAACCAACCTGATCAAGCTCGCGGAAAAATCCGAAGCCCTGGCCCTGAGGGCGATCAGCGAGTTCTCACGGCATATCCAGTACCTGATCAGCAACGCCGCCAGCCCCCTGCAACTGCATGACGAAGCACTTGATGCACTGCACAACTGCCTCACCCTGCTGGCCTGGCAACTGGAGTTGATCGATACAAAAACCGGCAAGCTCGGCCTGGATGAAACGGAACAAACCGTGTTGATCGCCACCGTTGTCCAACACATCCCCCAAAGCGATTTCGGCTATAAGCAACAACACAGGCCTTACGCTATTTGAGGCTTCTTCGCATTTAAGCGACAAAAATGTCGCATTCAATTGCCTGATTATCTAAAAACGACACCACAACTATTTATGCATCACGACGTCGTTAGCAGAAAAATATCAATAAGCCACTAACGACAATACTGATACAAAACAACTTCAATGATACAACTTCCCCACTCGTTGAACTCCGGGACTACCTTCCGGGACGCTGCCGTGATTAATACGCCTCATCCCGCTCGGCGCCAGGCGACCAACGGTAATAGTGGTGGTACCATGCCCCGCTCGAAGTGACTCAACTTCATGATGCATATAAACGTGAAATGCGCCTCCTATGTACGCCAGCCTGAAGTCACTCATCGCAAGGTCCGTGTCCCGAAGCAATGCACGCTGGATAACCCTCGCGCTATGCCTGTGCGCGTGCCTGCTCAGCCTGTGGGCTTATGCACACTCGGCCGATCTTCCCCTGGCGCTGTTGTCAGTGAACCTGGCCACCCTGCTGGTGGTGGGCTTGCAACAGTGGCGCTCACGCAAGTCCATCAAGTTCCAGCCCCAGGAGTTGGCCGACCGCCTGTTGCAGGTCCAGGAAAACGAACGTCATCGCCTCAGCCGCGAACTGCACGACGATATCGGCCAACTGTTGACCGCCGCCAAGCTGCAAAGTGAATGGCTCAAGCGCCGTCTTCCGGAAAACCTGCAGGGCCACTGTGCGGTGCTGTGCAACACCCTCAACGAAACCCTGGCCAAGGTGCAGGACGTGTCGGCCATCCTCAACCCCCGGCAACTGGCGAGCCTGGGCCTTGAGGCGAGCCTGCGGGCGCATCTGCTCAAGACCCTGGAAAACACCCGGGTAAGCTGGAGCCTGGAATGCCATCAACGGCTGACCGGCATCCCGGAAGAGATGGCTGTTGCCGCCTTTCGCATTACCCAGGAAGCCGTCACCAACATGCTGCGCCATGCCCAGGCACGTAACCTGCTGGTACGCCTGCAACGCCTGCCCGAAGGCCTGTCACTGTTTATCAGCGATGACGGCCAGGGCTTTTCGCCCGCCATCAACCCCGCCCAGGAAGGCCAGCGGGGCATGGCCGGGATGTCCGAGCGGATTGATCAACTGGGAGGCACATTGTCGGTCAATAGCCAGCCAGGCTCCGGGACGAGGATCGAAGCGCTTTTCCCCTGGGCGCCCCGCGCCCTCGAACGGGCCAACCCCCATAAGGTTCTAGAGTGACGTGCAACTTACTCCTGGTGGATGACCACTCCCTGATCAGGGCCGGCGTGCGTGCGCTGGTCATGGATATTCCCGGCTACGCGGTGATCGGTGAAGCGAGCGACGGCGCGCAGTTGCTGGAGCGGTTTGACGCGCTGCAACCCGACATCGTGCTGCTTGACCTGTCGATGAAGCACACCGGCGGGCTCGATGCATTGAAAGACCTCAAGCGCGCCTATCCGAAGAGCAAGGTGCTGATCCTGTCGATGCACACCGACCCGGAGCTGATCATGTGCGCGCTGGAGTCCGGCGCCCATGGCTACCTGCTCAAGGACACCACGGCCAATGAGCTGGAGCACGCGCTGCTGGCGTTGCGCAACAACGAACGCTACCTCAGCCCGGCGATCGCCCATACGGTGATCAACCAGGCGCTGATCCGCAATCAGGCCCAGGTCAACCCGCCGCCCCACAGCCACAACCTGACGGCACGCCAGTTGGAAATCCTGCGCTTGATCGTGCGCGGCAAGTCCACCCGTGAAATCGCCAATGGCCTGGGTCTGAGCATCAAGACCGTGGAAGCCCACCGCTCGCAGATCATGAAGCGCCTGCAGATTTTCGACGTGGCGGGCCTGGTGCTGTTCGCAGTGCGCGAACAGATCATCAGCCTTGACGATTAGTCAGCAACGGTGAGTCCTCCGGCAGATGCACCCGCAGTGCCTGGGGCAAGGCCGAGAAGTGCAAGTCGTCACCCTGGAGTGGTTCGCCGTCGAGGTTGATCGCCAGCCCTTCGGCGACCTTGATTTCGACCCACGGCAAGCGCGCCCGCACAAACATATTGTCCAGGCCCCAGCCGTCCGTCATCAGGTTGCGCAGGGTGCCGACCACTTCCTGCGGCGCCGGCAAGATGCTGATATCCAACAAACCATCATCGGCCAGGGCGCCGGGGCACAGCACGTGGCCACCACCGGCCTGGCGCCCGTTGCCGATGCCCAGGGCCAGCAGCTCGCCGCGCCAGTGAAAGTCAGGGCCCTGCAATTCACCGTAGGCCGCGCGCAACTCGCTGAAGCGTGACAGGCCGGTGAACAGATAGGCCGCGCCACCGAGGACTTTCTTCAAGTCTTCGGAGGTGTTGGCGGTGACCTGGCTGCCAAAACCACCAGTGGCCATATTCAGGAAGATCTGCCCGCCTACTTCGCCCAGGTCGATGGCACGGGCCGGTACATCCAGCAGGTCCAGGGCCTGCTCGGGCTCCAGCGGCACACCGGCGGCGCGGGCAAAATCGTTGGCGGTACCGAGGGGCATCAGCACCAGGCTGGCCTCGGTCTTGGCCCGGGCCATGGCCTCGGCCACATCCCGCAGGGTGCCGTCACCGCCGCCGGCGATCAGCCGCGTGTAGCCATCGGCAAGGGCCTGATCGACAAACCGCTGGGCATCGCCACCCTCCCACGTCACCCGTACCGCCAGCTCCCAGCCCTGCTCGCGCTTGCCCTGCACCGCCGCCCGCACCTGCTCGTTGAGGGCTTGCTTGCCGTGCAGAATCAACAGTGCCTTGGGTGTGCTCATGGATGAATGCTCCTGGGTTTAAGGTTCCTGAGGGATGTTGACCGTGGCCAATCGAAAAAAAGCCATCGGATGTAGAAATTAACCGGGTTTTGTAGCGTTTCTGACACGGATCAACTCGCACTTGGCGAAATCGACCTAGACTTATACCTATTCCCACCCGACAAGGCCGTCGCACCATGATCACCATGTCCGCCTTCCACTCCATGCTTATCCCCATCCTGACCGGCATGATCCTCCTGGCCATCGGCTTCAACTTCCGCGACAAACCCATCGGTGTGTTCGGCATGTGGATCGGCATGCTGCTGATCCTCGGCACCGTGGTTTACAAGATCCTCGCCAAACTCGCCGAATGACAATCTCACTCGCATTGCACATGACGGCCTCGTACACTCGGTCAATTCGTCGTTTTTAAGGTTGACCGCCTCGTGCTTGCCCGTCTGTTTGCCCTGCCCTGTTGCCTGCTTTTCTGCCTGCTGACCCTGCTGCCCATGGCGCCTGCCCACGCCGTGAGCCTGCCAGGGCTGCTGGGCAGCAACACCAAAACCCAGCCGCAAGCCGACGTCCCGTTGGGCCAGTCCCTGGACGAGGTGATCAAGACCCTGGAAAACGACCAGCAGCGCACCAAGCTGCTGAGCGACCTGAAAAAGCTTCGTGAGACCACGCAAAAGGCCCAGCCCGCCGCCGAACTGGGTGTACTCGGTCTTATCGGCGGTACGCTGTCGAGCCTGGAGCAACAATTCTCCGGTGCCGACAGCCCGCTCAATCGCTGGTCCAACGAGTTTGACCAGGCCAAGGATGAACTCACCGCACTGATGCTGCCGGCCAGCGAATGGCTGCCGATCATCTTTGCCTTTGCCATGATCCTGATGCTCTGGAGCCTGCTGGCCGCGATCCTGATCTGGCTCAGCCACCGGGTGCGCGAGCGCTTCGGCCTGACCGAAGAACTGCCGCAACACCCCAAGACCTGGGACCTGCTGCGCTTTGCCCTGCGCAAGCTCGGCCCGTGGCTGATCGCGTTGGTGATCACCGTCTACATGAGTTACGCACTGCCCTCGTCCCTCGGCAAATCCCTGGCAATGGTGCTGGCCTACGCGCTGGTGGTGGGCACCTGCTTCTCGGCGATCTGCGTGGTCGCCTTTTCCGTACTCGACGGCCCGCACCGTCACCGCGCGTTGTACATCCTGCGCCACCAGGCCTTCCGGCCGTTGTGGCTGATCGGCAGCTTTGCCGCCTTTGGCGAAGCCGTCAGCGACCCGCGCCTGGCCGAGAGCCTGGGCCAGCACCTGTCCCATGTCGCCGCGACCATCGCCAATGTCATGGCCGCGCTGTCCACCGGTGTGTTCATCCTGCGATTCCGCCGGCCGATTGCGCACCTGATCCGCAACCAGCCGCTGTCCCGCCGCCTGACCCGCCGCGCCCTGAGTGACACCATCGAAATCGTCGGCACCTTCTGGTACCTGCCGGCGTTGCTGCTGGTGGGCATCTCGCTGTTCGCCACCTTCGTCTCCGCCGGCGACACCAGCACCGCCCTGCGCCAGTCGTTGTTGTGCACGGTGTTGCTGGTGCTGTGCATGGTGATCAACGGCCTGGTGCGCCGCCATTCCCTCAAGCCGCAGCGTGGGCACAAGCGCCATGCGCTGTACTCCGATCGCCTGAAAAGCTTCGTCTACACCCTCGCCCACCTGGTGGTGTGGCTGGTGTTTATCGAACTCGGCCTGCGGGTCTGGGGCCTGTCGCTGATCCGCTTTACCGAAGGCGACGGGCATGAAATCAGCGTCAAGCTGTTCGGCCTTGCCGGCACATTGCTGTTTGCCTGGCTGATCTGGATCCTCAGCGACACCGCGATCCACCACGCCCTCACCCGCTCGCGCAAAGGCCTGGCCAACGCGCGTGCGCAAACGATGATGCCGTTGATTCGCAACGTGCTGTTCGTGACCATCTTCATCATTGCCGCCATCGTCGCCCTGGCGAACATGGGCATGAACGTCACGCCGCTGCTGGCGGGTGCCGGTGTGATCGGCCTGGCCATCGGTTTTGGTGCACAGTCGCTGGTGGCGGATTTGATCACCGGCCTGTTCATCATTATCGAAGACTCCCTGGCAATTGATGACTACGTGGATGTCGGCGGCCACCTGGGGACGGTCGAAGGGTTGACCATCCGTACCGTGCGCCTGCGGGACATCGACGGCATCGTGCATACGATCCCGTTCAGTGAAATCAAAAGCATCAAGAACTACTCCCGGGAGTTCGGCTACGCGATCTTCCGGGTGGCGATTCCCTACAACATGGAAATCGACGACGCCATCAAGCTGATGCGCGACGTCGGGCAGAAGATGCGCAACGACCCGTTGCAGCGGCGCAATATCTGGTCGCCGCTGGAGATTCAGGGTGTAGAAAGTTTCGAGTCCGGCAGTGCGATTCTTCGCGCCCGCTTCAAGACCGCGCCGATCAAGCAGTGGGAGGTTTCGCGGGCGTTCAACCTGTCGCTCAAGCGTCACCTCGACGAAGCCGGGCTGGACCTGGCCACCCCACGCTTGAGCGTGCAAGTGGTGACAGCGGCGGGAGGCGTGCAAGAGAAAGAATAAGCGCTGCCCGGACGACGTCAGGATCAACAACAATAATCATGGAGAGTCCTTATGCGTTTGACCGGTCTTACACACCAATGGGTATTCGGCCTGCTGTGCGGTGTCGCCAGCAGCGCGGTCATCGCCGCCAACAGCGGCCAGGACAGTGCCCGTGAAACCATCGCCGCCCAGGCCAAAGTACTGGAACCGGCCTTGCTGGAAACCCGGCGCGACATCCACGCCCATCCTGAACTGGGCAACACCGAACATCGCACCGCGGAGCTGGTGGCCAAGCAGCTGCGGGAGATGGGGCTGGAGGTCAAGACTGGCGTGGCGCGCACGGGCGTTGTCGCCATCCTCAAGGGCGCCCTGCCCGGCCCGACCGTGGCCTTGCGCGCCGACATGGATGCGCTGCCGGTCAAGGAAGTCTCCGGCCTGCCCTTCGCCTCGAAGGCCAAGGGGGTGTACCTCGATAAAGAAGTCGACGTGATGCACGCCTGCGGCCACGACGCCCACACCGCCATCCTGCTGAGCACGGCGAAAATCCTTACAGGTATGCGCGATCGTCTGCCTGGGACCGTGGTGTTTTATTTCCAGCCGGCTGAAGAAGGCCCGAGCGACTTTATCCCCGACGGTAAAAACACTTGGGGCGCGAAGATGATGGTGCAGGAAGGGCTGATGAAATCGCCCAAGCCGGATGCCGTTTTTGGGCTGCATGTGTGGGCCGGGGTGCCTGCGGGGCAGATTGCGTATCGGCCGGGGCCGACGCTGGCGAGCTCGGATGACCTGCGGATCAAGATCCTGGGCAAGCAGACCCATGCGGGGCGGCCGTGGGATGGGATCGATCCGATTACCGTGGGGGCGCAGGCCATTGTGGGGCTGCAGACGGTGGTCAGTCGGCGTACCGACATTTCTTCGTTTCCGGCGGTGGTGAGTATTGGCACCATCAACGGAGGGACGCGGTACAACATCATTCCCGAGTCGGTGGACATGAGTGGGACCATTCGCTCCTACGACTATGGCATTCGCCAGAAGCTGCATGCGGATGTGCGGCAGACCGTCGAGAAAATCGCCGAGAGTGGTGGGGCGAAGGCTGAGGTGACGATCATTGAGAAGTACGACCCGACCATCAACAACCCGGCGCTGACCGAAAAGATGCTGCCGAGCTTGCGTTGGGCGGCGAAGGGGGATGTGGTCAACGCCCCGTTGGTGGGTGGGGCTGAAGACTTCTCGTTTTATGCCAAGGAAGCGCCGGGGTTGTTTGTGTTTCTGGGGGTGACGCCTAGGGATCAGGACATGAGCAAGGCGGCGCCGAATCATAATCCGGGGTTCTTTGTGGATGAGTCGGCGTTGGTGGTTGGGGTTCGGACGCTGGCTTCGTTGGCGACGGATTATTTGTATGCCAATGCGGGGGATTGAGGGTATATCCGTTATTCAGGTAACGGCCGCCTAGGGTTCCGCTCTTGCCCCACCACTCTGCACCTCGCTCGGGCTTAAGTGTGGTGAAGCAACAGCAAACCCAAAGGCGGACACGATCCAAATGTGGGAGCGGGCTTGCTCGCGAAGGTCGTTAACGATGACGTGGGTATCCTGACTCAACGCGGCGCCCTCAGGTTTTTCGCGAGCAAGCCCGCTCCCACATACAGCGGCTCTGCTTTTGCTCTAACACCCAGGTCATCGGGGTAAAGCCCTGTGCTTACTTGGGGCTGGGCCGGCATTCCAGCTGTTCAAAAGTGAGCCGCTGTGAGAGCGGAACCAAAAGCCGCCGTGACCTAAATAACGGATACACACAGGCAAAACGTCAAACCACATCCACCCCCACATGAATCGCATCATGCCGCCAAAACTCCAGATCACAATCAATCAACCGCTCATGCTGATCATAATTAACCCGAGCAATCCGCAACCCCGGGCTCCCCACCGACACCCTCAACGCCGCCGCAGCCTCAACCTGCAATGACGTCGGCACAATCTCAAACCGCACCCGCCCGTAGTGCAAGTCATACACCCGCGCATACAACTCCGTAATCGACTGATTCAAATCACACTCCAGAATCCCCGGAAAATACTGCGGGTTCAGATAGTGCTCCACATACAACACCAACCGCCCATCAATCCTGCGCCCCCGGCAAATCTGAATCACGCTGGACAACGCCGGCAACTGCAACCACGCACACACCGCCGCCGAAGCCGGCTGCAACCGCGCCGAAATCACCTCGGTCGACGGCACCCGACCCTGGGCACTCACCATCGCGTGAAAATGACTGCGCTGCATCAGGTTATAGGCAAGCCTGGGCGGCGACACAAACCACCCCCGCCGCTCCTCGCGATAAATCTGCCCTTGTGCCTCAAGTTGTAACAAGGCTTCCCGCACCGTAATCCGGGTGGTACCAAACAACTCGCTGAGCTTGCGCTCGGCCGGCAGCTTACTGGCAGGCGCCAACAAGCCATGGTCGATCTGCTCTTGCAGCGCCAGGCCAATGGTTGTCACCGCCTTGGTTGCCTCATCACGCATCAACGTTACCTATCTGGACTAGACCAGCACTATTCAGGTGCACAAAACGCCCTCTAAACGCGCCTCTGCTGTTGCGTGCAAGCCTAGGCATTGCACATGACCGACAGATGACAGCGCCTCGCGACGTCCTGCCACAAGACCTGCAATACATCGGCCAAGTCCAAGGCTTCCGGGCGGTTGGGCATGGTCTACGCTTACCCGGTGATCCCCCGTCCAGGCCAACAAAAAACGACATCGACATGAAACTGTCATCCGCCACGCCTAAATTGGCTCGTGTATTGCTGACCTAGACCAACACCACCGCAAACGTCGATAAAAACGCAGCGTTGAAAACGCCCAAAGGAGCTTCGGATGAAACAGCTTTTCCTGGCATCACTGTTAGGCTCGACCATTGCCATGTGCACCGCCGCCATGGCCGCTGATACCGATCTAAAAACCCTGGAAGCCGCCGCGAAAGCGGAAGGCGCCGTCAACAGCGTCGGCATGCCCGATGACTGGGCCAACTGGAAAGGCACCTGGGACGACCTGGCCAAGACCTACGGCCTCAAGCACATCGACACCGACATGAGCTCCGCCCAGGAAGTCGCCAAGTTTGCGGCAGAGAAAGACAACGCCAGCGCCGACATCGGCGACGTGGGTGCAGCCTTCGGCCCGATCGCGGTGAAACAGGGCGTTACCCAACCGTACAAACCGACCACCTGGGCACAAGTCCCGGATTGGGCGAAAGACAAGGACGGTAACTGGGCCCTGGCCTACACCGGCACCATCGCCTTTATCGTCAACAAAAAGCTGTTGCACGGCTCCGAAGCTCCGAAAAGCTGGGCTGACCTGAAGACCGGCAAATACAAGGTTTCCATCGGTGACGTGAGCACCGCCGCCCAGGCTGCCAACGGCGTACTCGCCGCCGCACTGGCCAACGGTGGCGACGAGAAGAACATTCAGCCGGCGCTGCTGATGTTCGCCGACATCGCCAAGCAAGGCCGCCTGTCGCTGGCCAACCCAACCATCGCCACCATGGAAAAAGGCGAAGTGGAAGTGGGCGTGGTCTGGGACTTCAACGGCCTGAGCTACAAGGCCAAGATGGCCAACCCGGATGACTACGTGGTGCTGATCCCATCGGACGGCTCGGTGATTTCCGGCTACACCACCATCATCAACAAATACGCCAAGCACCCGAACGCCGCCAAGCTGACCCGCGAATACATCTTCAGCGACGCCGGCCAGACCAACCTGGCGCGTGGCAATGCGCGGCCGATCCGTGCCGAGCACCTGACCTTGCCAGCCGACGTACAGGCCAAGCTGCTGCCTAACGAGCAGTACAAGAAAGTCACGCCGATCAAGGACGCCGACGCTTGGGAGAAGACCTCCAAGGCACTGCCGCAGAAGTGGCAGGAAGAAGTCATCATCAATATGCAATAAGGCTTAACACGCCTGTTCAAGTGGAACGCGGTCAGTGTGGGACCTGGCTTGCCTGCGACAGCGGTATGACATTCAGCAGCATTGTCGACTGACACACCGCTATCGCAGGCAAGCCAGCTCCCCCATTTGATCGGTGTTCCAACCGAAAAACCGAGTCAAGCCTATTTGTTGCGGAGCCCCAGCCCCTATGAAGCACAACGTCATCCTTGTCGTGCTCGACGGCCTGAATTACGAGGTTGCCCGACACGCCATGGGACACTTGCAGGCCTATGTCGGCGCAGGACGCGCAGCATTGTACAAACTGGAATGTGAACTGCCGGCCCTGTCCCGGCCACTGTACGAATGCATCCTCACCGGCGTCCCGCCGATCGAGAGCGGCATCGTCCACAACAACGTCTCGCGCCTGTCCAACCAGCGCAGCATTTTCCATTACGCCACCGACGCCGGTTTATCCACGGCGGCGGCGGCGTATCACTGG
Source organism: Pseudomonas sp. GP01-A4 (assembly GCF_058780865.1). Lineage (NCBI taxonomy): Bacteria > Pseudomonadati > Pseudomonadota > Gammaproteobacteria > Pseudomonadales > Pseudomonadaceae > Pseudomonas > Pseudomonas sp. GP01-A4. The sequence goes on along the minus strand of NZ_JBYSWF010000094.1, from coordinate 4,016 downwards.
GTCAGCGAGTTGTATAACCGCTCGCCCTTTATCGCCGCCCGGGATCGGCATACCAGCGACCCGGCCCTGGCGATCCAGCACGGGCATTTCTACTGGAATGACCATTACCCGGACTCGCACCTGTTTGCCGACGCCGAAAGCCTGCGCCTCAAACACGCGCCGAATTTCCTGGTGGTGCACCCGATGAACATCGACGATGCCGGCCACAAGCACGGCCTCGACACCCCGCAATACCGCAACAGCGCGCGCTCGGCCGACATCATCCTCGCCGACTACCTGCAAGGCTGGCTCGACGCCGGTTACCAGGTGCTGGTGACGGCCGACCACGGCATGAACAACGACCGCTCCCACAACGGCCTGCTGCCGGAAGAACGGGAAGTGCCGCTGTTTGTGCTGGGTGATGCCTTCAGCCTCGACACCCACGCCACGCCCAAACAAACCGAGCTGTGCGGCACCGTCTGCGAGCTGTTGGGTGTACCCCACGACAAACCTGTATGCCGGGAGCTGTTGAAGTGAATTCAGTGATCCGCGGCAAATGGCTGGCCGCCTTGTGCCTGGTGCCCTTCGCCATCTTCTTTATCGTGTTCGAAATCGCCCCGCTGGTGTGGGTGATGATCAGCAGCGTCCAGTCCGAAGAGTTCGGCTGGGGCCTGGCCAACTTCAGCAAGATCTTCAGCTCGAAGTTCTATATGCAGGCGATCCAGTACAGCCTGGAAATCAGTTTCTACTCCAGCGTGTTCGGGATCATCATCGCCGTACTCGGCAGCTACTCGCTGCGCCGGGTCGACGGGCCGCTGCGCAATTTCGTGACCGCGTTCGCCAACATGACCAGCAATTTTGCCGGCGTACCCCTGGCCTTCGCCTTCATCATCCTGCTGGGGTTCAACGGCAGCATCACCATCATGCTCAAGCAGGCGGGGATCATTCAGGACTTCAACCTGTACTCCAAGACCGGCCTGATCATCCTTTATACCTACTTCCAGATTCCCCTCGGCGTGTTGCTGCTCTACCCGGCCTTTGATGCACTGCGTGAAGACTGGCGCGAGTCTGCTTCATTGCTCGGCGCGGACGGCTGGCAGTACTGGCGGCACATCGGTCTGCCGGTGCTGACCCCGGCGCTGCTGGGCACCTTCGTGATCCTGCTGGCCAACGCTCTCGGCGCCTACGCCACGGTGTACGCGCTGACCACCGGCAACTTCAACGTGCTGCCGATCCGCATCGCGGCGATGGTCTCCGGCGATATTTCCCTGGACCCGAACATGGCCAGTGCCCTGGCCGTGGTGCTGGTGGCGCTGATGACCGTGGTGACCGTGGTCCATCAACTGCTGCTCAAGAGGAGCTACCATGTCTCGCGCTGAACCTGGCTCGGCCGCCCTCTACCACCGCGTAGTGGTGTATCTGTTGTTTGCAATCCTGGTGCTGCCGTTGCTCGGCACCCTGGTCTACTCCATCGCCAGCAGTTGGTCGGCGACCATCCTGCCATCCGGCTTTACCTTCAAATGGTATATCCAGCTGTGGAGTGACCCGCGCTTCCTGAATGCCTTCGGCCAGTCGCTGCTGGTGTGCGTTGGCGCGCTGATCTTGTCGGTGGTGCTGATCCTGCCGCTGCTGTTTGTGGTGCATTACCACTTTCCAAAACTCGATGCGCTGATGAACATTTTGATCCTGCTGCCCTTCGCGGTGCCGCCGGTGGTGTCGTCGGTGGGGCTGTTGCAGCTCTATGGCTCGGGTCCATTTGCGATGGTGGGTACGCCGTGGATCCTGATCGGTTGCTACTTCACCGTGGCGCTGCCGTTCATGTATCGGGCGATCACCAACAACCTGCAAGCGATCAACCTGCGGGACCTGATGGACGCCGCCCAACTGCTCGGTGCCAGCACCTTCCAGGCGGCGTTCCTGGTGGTGTTGCCGAACCTGCGCAAGGGCTTGATGGTGGCATTGCTGCTGTCGTTCTCGTTCCTGTTCGGCGAGTTCGTGTTCGCCAACATCCTGGTGGGCACCCGCTACGAAACCCTGCAGGTGTACCTCAACAATATGCGTAACAGCAGCGGCCACTTCACCAGTGCCCTGGTGATCTCCTATTTCTTCTTCGTGCTGGTGCTGACCTGGGCCGCCAACATCTTGAACAAGGACAAAAGCCAATGAGCTTCGTCAGCGTCCAACACCTGCAGAAAGGCTACGCCGGTACGCCGGTATTCAGTGACATCAACTGCGAAATCGCCAAGGGCGAATTCGTCACCCTGCTTGGCCCGTCGGGCTGCGGCAAGTCGACCCTGCTGCGCTGCATCGCCGGCCTGACCTCGGTGGACAGCGGGAAAATCCTGCTGGATGGCCAGGACATCGTCCCGCTGAGCCCACAGAAACGGCATATCGGCATGGTGTTCCAGAGCTACGCGCTGTTCCCCAACATGACCGTGGAACAGAACGTCGCCTTCGGCCTGCGCATGCAGAAGGTCAATGCCGACGACAGCCACAAACGCGTGCAGGAAGTGTTGCAACTGGTGGAGCTGAAAGAACTCGCCGGCCGCTACCCGCACCAGATGTCCGGCGGCCAGTGCCAGCGCGTGGCCCTCGCCCGCTCGCTGGTGACGCGCCCGCGCCTGCTGTTGCTCGACGAGCCGTTGTCGGCCCTCGATGCACGGATTCGCAAGCACCTGCGTGAACAGATTCGCCAGATCCAGCGTGAGCTGGGCCTGACCACCATCTTCGTGACCCATGACCAGGAAGAAGCCCTGACCATGTCCGACCGGATCTTCCTGATGAACCAGGGCAAGATCGTACAGAGCGGCGATGCCGAGACCCTCTACACCGCGCCGGTGGATGTGTTCGCCGCGGGCTTTATCGGCAACTACAACCTGCTGGACGCCGACAAGGCCAGCAAACTGTTGCAGCGTCCGATCACCGGGCGCATCGCCATTCGCCCGGAGGCCATCGAGCTCAGCCGCAGCGGTGAGCTGGATGCGTTGGTGCGCAGCCACAGCCTGCTGGGCAACGTGATTCGCTACCGCATCGAAGCCCGGGGCGTGGAATTGGTGGTGGATGTGCTTAACCGATCGGCTGACGATCTGCACCCGGATGGTCAGAGATTGGCACTTTCCATCGACCCAAGTGCGTTGTGTGAAGTAGCCTGACGCACGATTTATTTGAGAGAGCGTGACAGATGGCATTGGTAATTTTTGATCTGGACGACACCCTGATCCACGGCGACTGCGCCACCCTGTGGAGCGAGCAGATGGGCCGCCTGGGCTGGGTGGATGGCGAGTCGTTCATGCGCAAGAACGACGAACTGATGGCGGCCTACAGCCGCGGTGAGCTGGCCATGGAGGATTTCATGGACTTCAGCCTGGAGCCGATGATTGGCCGCACGCCGGAAGAGATCGAGCACCTTGTAGAGCCGTGGGTGGAAGACGTTATCGAGCCGCTGATCTACAGCGAAGCCACCCGTACCATTGCACAGCACCGCAAGAATGGTGACCGGATTTTGGTGATCTCGGCGTCGGGGACGCACCTGGTCAAGCCGATTGCGGCGCGTATCGGCATTGATGAAGTGCTGGGGATTGAGCTGGACGTCGCCCATGGGGTGTACAGCGGCAAGACCACAGGTGTACTGACGTACCGCGAAGGCAAGATCACTCGCCTGATGGAATGGCTGGCGCAGGAAGGTGAGCACCTTGATGGGGCGTACTTCTACTCGGATTCGCGCAATGATTTGCCGCTGTTGCTGAAGGTGGAGAACCCGCAGGTGGTGAATCCGGACCCGGTGCTGCGGGCGCATGCTGAGAAGGCTGGGTGGCCGATTCATCATTGGGTCTGACGTTTTGTGCTGGTTTGAGGTGGGTACATATCCGTTATTCAGGTAACGGCCACCTATGGTTTCGCTCTTACAGCGACTCACTTTGGAAAAGCCCCAAAGTAAGCAAAGGGCTCTGCCCCGCCTGTCGGCGCCTCGCTAGGGCTCGGCGTTCCCTCACTCCGGCATTGCTCCGCGGGCCGCCGCGACGGGCCATCCATGGCCC
>NZ_JBYSWF010000093.1:0-19995 GCF_058780865.1 Pseudomonas sp. GP01-A4 | reverse complement strand
CAAGCTGGTGATGCGACGCCTTTGCCCGTACTCATTCCGTTCATCTACGTCCAACTCAAACTCAGGCACCGCGCTTACAACACGGCTGCGGCGCACCTGCGCGCGATCCAGGCTTTCTACGCCTATGCCAAAAGCCGAGATCTGGATGTCGATGAGGCCATCTTGGCCTGCAACTTTGAGGCGATTCTGGCTTTGCTGGACGGTTACGCTATTTGGCTCCAAAGTGGCCGTCATGCCGATAATCTGATCGCCCGAATCGGCAAAGCTGGCACTATACTTTTTCAGCAGATCAGTTCACGAACACGTGACCAGTACCTGCGCCTGCTGAAGAAATACCTGTCTTGGTGCGTCACCCGTTATATCCCGCGCGCCCGTCAGAATTCAGCCACACAGGCTGACATCAACGTGGTATTTGCCGATGTTGCCGACGTCATTGAGCGGCGCTTTGAGAGCCATATCATCAATGCTCGTCCCGATCGCACTCGTTACCGCAGCCTGACAGATACGCAATTACAGATCGTTCGCACGCTGATTCGCCCTGGCGCTGTTGAGAATCCGTTCCCGGAACGTTTGCAACTGCGTAATTGGCTAATGATCGAATTGCTCTTGGAGACCGGCATCCGTCGCGGAGAGCTTCTGAAGCTCTACTCCACGGATATCAATAAAGGGTCTCAGCACGCCTATGTCAGCATCAATGATCGAGAACATGATCCCCGCGATCCGCGCGTTGAAGAGCCTGCGCTCAAAACACATGGGCGGACCGTGGGTATCTCCGCACAGTTGTATGAGGTCTACGAGTGCTATATCCAGAGCGACCGGCGCCCTTTGCGTGACGGCAAACCGATGAAATTGCTGTATCGCTATTTGTTCATCTCGGATCGTGGCCGCCCGCTGTCGATCCGCGCGTTGTCTAACGTTCTTGACCGGCTGTTTCTGACCATTGAGCTGGCTCATCCAGGATTGTTGCCTACACTTTCTGCGCATGACTTTCGCCACACCTTTGCAGACCACTTTTTAGCTTACCTGGTCGAAAAGCGTGGGCATGACCTCGAACGGGCCACGGACGAACTGCGGCGAGTCTGCGGTTGGTCTGAGACCTCGACGATGCCACGCCGTTACGCAGGTCGTTATCTAGCGGAGTCGGCCAACCTCCACAATGCCCAGCGCACCTCGGCAGCCTGGAGCCGACTTGACAGTTAAGGAGGTTCGCCGTGGCCAAATCAGCCGACCAAAAACAGGCAACACCACCCTCCTCTTTGCCAGCTTACGTGTTCAGGGGACCCGCTTACGTTGCAATTCGAACTCGCACTAATGACCAGCCACGCTACGTCGATACGCGGCAGAAGGTGTGGACCTGGTACGACGGTGGAATTGCACTGAAAATTGATTGGAGTGCGATCCAGTTGAATTCAGAGCTAATCGAAATAGGCAAAGGCTTTATGGCTTATGCACTTGAGAAATATGCACCTCGAACTGCGGTAATGTTCGCGGATACCATTCGTTTTTTACCTGGTACAAATCTCGCGGCCGGACTTCCTTGGGCCACACATCAACTAATCACTGCTCTCGGAGAGATCAAAAAAACGAGGGCAGTACTTGTAGGATTTCGAAGGTTTTATCGTTGGGCAATGGATAGAGGAATCAATGGCTTCGATCCAGTCACATATTTAAAAATCAAGGAGGTAAAGTCAGATCGGGTTGACCCGTATGCTCGAATTTTTCTCTCGCAGTCTGGCTTGGAACTTGATGAAGAAATTCGATTGCTCAAACGCATTGAGCGAGAACTTAAATATGACTCTTGGGTGGATGTTCAGTTTAATATAGTGCTTCACTTGGGTTTCGAGATCGCACCTCGATCGATTCAATTTCATTCGCTCGAAATTGCTGACTTTGAGTTTACTGAGAGCGATGATCACGAGAAGTACTACACCCTGTGGTTACCCATGGCCAAAAAACTCGGCCAGCGCAGACCTGAGCGGCGCCCCCGCAAAATAACCACCCGCCTGGGTGAGAAAATCTCACGGCACGTTTCAGAAATTCAACGCCGTTTTGGTAGCGACTGTGAACCATTATTTGTCAATCCTTGTGGAAGGCGTCTCTCGATTATTGAAATCGGTACAGGCCTCAAATACGAGCTGCGTGAAGCTGGGATAGATAGGCCGAATCAGGTAACCATGTTGTTGCGTCATCACCTCGGGCAAGGCTTGGCGGATCAGGGTACTCCGGCAGACATGATTGCCGAACTGCTCGGACACAACAGCACGGTTGCAGCGCGTGCTTACGTAACGGCCACCCCCAACATTGCCCGGATCAAAGAGAAAGCATTGGGTAAGAGCCCTGCTTATCAACGCATTATGCGCAGCTTATTAACTGGGGAAATAGTCCAACGCCGCGATACAGCTCCTGAAAGAGCCGTCCGCGGCGTCATTGATACGCAGTACATAGGCGATATTGGTGCCTGCGCCCTGCCGGTCCATACCCACTGTCCCTATAACCCTATATACGCATGCTACACCTGCAAGAAGTTCCACCCCTTTGCTGACGGCCGCCATGAGCAAGTAAAGGATGCGCTCCAGCGGGAGGCCCAACGGTTCATCGATATGGCAGAACTAGCCGGTGATCTCATTCACAACCGGCCCATGGCCCAGCATCAGACGACCATTCTCGCGGTAAGCGCTACGATCGAGCGCTGCCGGCAACAAGCTGGGGATGCTGCAGATGACGCTCTCTAGAGCAAGTCAACGCCTCGGAGGTTTTGTTACACGGGAACAAGCGCTTTTCCATTCGTTACCGATTTCAACACCATGGGCGTCATCGTTATGGGGCGTCGGAGGCTGGTTACCACAACGGGGAAAGCAAAATACGCTCACCTTCGAGACGCACCGGCAAGCCCTCGAAAAAGCGGGCTATCCTTCTCCGGCGAAGGGCCCACTCCCCCTCGTGTTCCAAGATTTTAACAAGGCCCTGATTGTCTATTTACAACGCACCCGGAGCCTGAAGTTTTCGATGGTCGCCGCCTACAATATTGCCGTACGACGGCTTTACAATCCGTTGTTTGAACGACGTGTATCCGACCCTACACAGTTGACGCGGGGCGATTTTGACCGTGTCGTAGAATTTCTCAGAGTGAGTGGCTACAAGAACCTTTACGACGCGATATCTCATCTTCAGGTAATTGCGGATACGATCGATAAACTACAATTAACCGACACCGCCATCCACTTTATACATGATGCAAAACCAGAAAAGAGCCGCCACGAGTACATCTCATTGCACGATCCTGATCGTGCGGTAAAACAGCGTAAATCTGATGAAAAGCTGCCCTCTCGGGAGGCGATGGAAGCCTACGCCCTTTGTTCGAATAACCCGCTTAATGACAGCGAAGAAATCTTGCTGCGCATAATCGATTTACTAATCGCGACTGGCCAAAGGGGAAATGAGGTAGCGGTAATTCCCTATGATTGTTGGGTTGAAAGACCAATCAAAGGAGCAAACGGCGAGATAGTTGTAGACGCAAATGGCAAGCGCCTGGTCGAATGCGGAATTAGGTACTTTGCGGAGAAGCATTTTCAATCTCGTGTTCATTGGTTTGCAGAAAGTGATGTCCCTCTAGCTAGGCGTGCAGTCAAGCGACTCAAGCTACTGACCCAGGAACAGCGAGAAATCGCTAAATGGCAAGAAGATCATCCAGGGCGCCTCTGGGACTACTCGCCGAAGGAGGAACTGTCAGAAGCTGAAGTTTTTAGCTGGCTTGGATTCAGTCAGAATCGCGATGCGTCTCGGAACCTAAATGTTTACTTTTCAAGAAATGGAATCCATCCTAGCAAGGCGCGGAGGCGACATTACTTGGCTGGCGATATTGAGAGTTTTCTAGTCCCTAAACTTCACGGTCATGCCGCGCTTACCGAAAATGTCAGCGGTAAGCTTCGTGTTGTCCTAAAAACGAGTGAAACACTTGCCATCGCATTTGAAGGACAATTTCGATTGGGGGGGCGTGAGGCCAATGTGTTCCGTGCCATCCCACGACGAGTGATGTTGGTTGACATTAACCGAGCGCTCGGCGCGGATCCGCGATTCTCGTCCATATTCTCGCGCCGTTCATTATTTGAAGCTGATGGGACACCGATCAAGCTGACTAGCCATCAACCGCGCCATTGGCGAAATACTATTTACCATCTAACTGGGATGAGCAATGTTCAGCAGGCGCTGGCCCTGGGGCGAAAACGCCTCGACCAGAATGTCTATTACCAACACACAAGCATTGAAGAAAACACCGCTACCCATCAAGAGTTCTTGGCGTTCAATAGCCATCGCGAGCGTATCGACTTTCTACATGCGGGCATAAGAGACAAGCGCATTCATGGCGCTTTGGCCGACAGTTACCATGCTTTGCTATCAGATAAAGGTACAACAACTGCAGAAGCATTCCTCACCGTACACGCCACGGCGCTGCATGTGACCCCTTTCGGAGGTTGTATCCACGATTTCTCCCAGGCCCCCTGCCCTAAGCATCTTCAGTGCTGGAATGGCTGCTCGCATCTACATCTGATGGGCACTCAGTCGGAGCGGGTCAACCTTGAAAAGCAAGCCAAGAATCTGACCAAGGCAATATCCATCATGCGCGACGCAGGCGCCGGAGAGGCAGGCAGCGATGTATGGCTAGCAGACCAGGAAGACAAGCTCAACAATTTAAAATCTGCCCTTGCACGCGATACCAATGGAGGTGTGCAACGCGTGTTTCCAAATGGGCGTCCAATGACGGTTGCGGACTCGGACAAGCGACACAGTTCGGTTTCAGATGACTAGGGGCAATTATGGCGCGACGACAGACATTGAGGGGCAGCACTCTTGACGAAGCAATAGACGCTCTCCTCGCCCAGATGATTAGCTCAGGAGTGGAGCTCGCTCCCATTTCCCGACCGGAGGTGCAGCGCCGGCTGGGCCTGACAAGCCGAGCTACGCTAGGAGGTGACCGTGGAGACAGAATTGAGGCCGCCCGTATTGTTCAAATGGGGGAAAGCGGGAGGGATCCAGATGGTGCCCGCCGGCGCAGAAGTCTCGAAGAGCGTATTGCAAGTCTTCAAGCGGAGAACGCTGCGTTGGCAAGACAGCGAGACAAGCTTTTTGAGGCGCTGTCAGTAATAGCACACAACTGCTTTGTGAACGGTTTGGACGTAGAGTCAGTAATGGCACCTTTGAGAAACACCCGATAATCAGCTAAGCATTCTTCATATCGACTACAAATTACGGCATGGTAATCTGCCTAGAGCGCTAGACCGGGCTGCGTCAGCTCTGATGACTACACATTACGGTAAATGTCTCCTGACTACTTCGTATCAGACGCGAAGCGTTGACATGTGCGCCAACCGCTCGTAGAGTTTGGTCGGTAGCCCCTGAGGCACTTGAGTTTTATCTCCCCTTGAGGGTCCTGCAAAGCCCGGTTTTTGACCGGGCTTTTGCCTTTCTGCTGTGTTGCTCTGAACGTCTCATAAGACGTTCCCTCGTATTCACCCTTTTTATCGCCGTTGTGTTTTAAGCCAGACGCGGATTGCTCAGGGCCCTCGTACTTGCCCTCAGTTTAATGCAACGAGGTATCTACGAAATCCGGGGCGATTCATTATTCGGAATAATCTCACCATACAATGTGGACACAGCAAGGATTGCACGTCCCTACTTCACAGTGGGCTTTTCTGTTACGCCATGTATGCTGATCCTGGGATGGGACCGAATTTATGGAATTAATTCCGCAAGCCATGTTTGACCTCTATGCCCTTTCATTGCCGTGGGGTTTAAGTTTCGTCGGTCACATGCCGTTTCGAGCTTGGAGGACGGCGGATGGACGCGCATGGGGGGTCTTAACTCGTAACGTAGCCGCGAATACATATGGTTGCATGGCGATGCGGCAACGAGTGGATCTGGTTTGGGCCTTGGTTTTAGATGAGGCCGGATTTGATAGCTATGACGAAGCGGAGAGCAGGATTGCCGCTCACCTTCAAGAGGGGGCGCCTCGTGAGTCGATGCCCAGAAATACCGCTAGAAGACCTAATGTTTTCGACAGCACCGGCCTACCTACATGCACTCTTTTTCAGCATCTATCCAGAAAATCTCGGCATAAAGCCGCATGGATGATCGGACACTTGTACTATTCATTGCCTCGGCCTGACGCCAACTGGGTCAGGGATTTTCAAACCGAGAATTTGCACACACGCCTTTGGGAACTCCATCTGCTGGCGTGTTTCCGTGAACAAGGTCGGTTCGTTAGCCAACAGCATCGATCACCTGATTTTCGCATTTCGCGTCGCAATGGTGAGTGTGCTTGGATTGAGGCAGTTACAACGAATCCGGCTGAACGGTACGACCATGCGACTACCTGGGCTGAACCACCTCCGTCTGACCTGATGGATCGAGTTCTAGGGCAAGCCGCGGTCAGATTTGCCAACACAATTCGTAGCAAACTGCAGCGACGATACGATCAGCTTGCACACGTTGCTGGCCAACCCTTTGCCTTAGCCATTGCTGATTTTCATGCCCAAGGATCCATGACTTGGAGCAGGCAGGCTCTCATTGCGTATCTCTTTGGAGAGTACGCATCAACGGATGTCATTGATGGAAAAAAACAAGCGGTGGGAGTGAAAATCGAACACTTGCTTGGTGAACAAAAGATTCCTGCTGGACTCTTTCGCTTCCCGGAAAATGCTGGCTTATCAGCAATAATATTCAGCAATGGTTGCAGTTTGGCTAAATTCGGGAGGGTACTCGTATCGATGACTCAGCATGATGAGTTCACCAACACCCGATTTGGGGAGATTTTTGATCGAACACCTGGGGCCCTTAAGGGAATACCGTTTTGTTTGGACGTAACCAGTTCTGAATATCGTGATCTCTGGCCACAAGGCTATGAGCCATGGTCTGCCGAGCTAGAGGTATTTCACAATCCACTAGCTAAGCACCCGCTATCGAGGGAAGTTTTGCCAGAAGCGACCCACTGGTTTAGGCAGGAGCAAGACACAGTATGCGAAGCGTTCTACGAGACACAGATCCTCCACTCTCGCACCTTCGTTCAGCCAAAAACCCAGTTACCGTTCACGCTTGAGAGCTTTCTAAAAAGTGGAACTGAAACGAGCAATTCCGAATTGGCTGATGAACTTTTAAGTGAAATGCCCTCTGCACCAATTAAGAATTTTGAATAGTTAATTTATTTAAATTAATTATTCAAATGGCTGGTTCCTTAACGCAGGCGCTATGGGAATTTGGCCGGGAACCTCCGGTTTAGGTACAAGGCACTAGGACCGTCAATCACAGCACGCTTAAATTTCTTCCATTTTCAAATACTCTGATGCACTAAACTTTTCATAATAGGGGCCGGTACGGATATTGTTCATTATTCTCCAAAACCATGATTTTGATATATCTGAGTCCATGCTTATTGGATAATCGTACCTGTACGCCAACTCTCCAAGCTCAGGGGCACTTTTATAGCAGTGTTTGAATATAGGGTTAAGATATTCTTGGAGCCCCCATCGAAGGTTATTCAGTAGTTCTGCAAGCCACGTCGAGTAGTAGACAAAAAAATGCTCAGTCAAGTGCTCGGCAAAGTCATCCAAAGCGAGCGGGATTTGCTCAAGCGGTACTATGTGACCATGATCGCCCAGCATTTTCTGAATGTTCTTAGTCAGTCCTGTCAATCGCGAAATATTGTGCTTTGCTTCGTTCCCAGAAATGTATAAAAGGTAGAGTCTCGTGACTTCCAACTCAGCTTCAATATTTAGAGTTGGAATCCACAACTTGAGTGTCGCAGGAGTGTTTAGCCATTGTTGTAATTTTTCAGTAGCGTCTTTTAGTGCGCAAATTGAATTATTAGTATCGAACGTTTTTGTTTCGCAAGCAGATGCTATCACATCCAAGCAGGAGCCTTTAACTCCTGTTAAACCAAAGTCGCCAGTTTCCTTCGCAAAATCCAATAACCTGATAAGGAATAATTGTTGATGAATCCTAGAGTGGAATAATACGGTAACATCCTTTAAGTGCTCTTCCTTTCCGCAAATTTCCATTAACGCATGGTTTAGTATGTCGCCAATCGCCTCTATGGCTATGCAGAGTCCGATCACCTCATTTTTAGCGGTACTAGTGGTCATGCAATGTCCTGCGACGATGATGGAGAATTGGAATTCTGCGGGCATGGAGAATCGGGCTCACTCAAGTCATCTCTAGTAGCGTACCCACACTCGTACTGAATATATTCAAAATCAGCGTCGATCTCCCTACCACCTATCGACATGGTTCGGGAAAACGATTGTCGTACAGCAATCGGTGCCTCACATGTGGGGCAGATGAGACCGATCGCTTTTAAATGTTGCCAGGCTGTAGATACGCTTTCACGTAACTCTGATAACTCACCTTGCTTGCTTGCGAGTTCCTCGTCTGAACTTGTCCCTAGCTTTTTAAGTCGTTGAATCTCATCCATAGCTGTACGAGCTTTTAGATCTACCGCTCGTAGCAGGTCGTCGGCAGTGCTGTAACGAGCGCAGATATGAGCGAACAATTGATGCCCGCTTAGTTGCGAAGTTGAAGTTCCATGACGGATCCAGGTCTCTCCACCATGTGTAAAATACATTTCATTTGACTTTCCGCTAGGTATGTAGATATCTACAACAAACCTGTCTTGCATTTCTTTTTCGAGGTTAATTAAAGGCCTGAGTTTTATTTCTACGGAGCTTTGAGGGAAGTTCGGGGTGATTTTCAAAGTAGCTGCGGCGACTTTTCTATGCAGAAGATCTCGATCATCCCGGGTCAATCGTATTCCTACTGTGACACCGCTGTCGGTCACACCAAATAGAATTCGTCCGCCTTTATTATTAAGGAATCCGATGAGGTATTTCGGTAGCTGTTTTTCAATTGCGCTACATGGGTTACTAGAGGTTACTGACTTGAATTCGAGAGTCTCAGATTCTTCATCATTAATCTGCTCCATGAGTCTGAACGACAACGGATTGAATTGTGATAGATATCTGTCGTACTCATCTGAAATAGGCTGCGCCTCTGGTGCGTAATAACCAGCTTCGATTAGTCTAGTGAAGTCGATAGTGAAAAGCTCATCATCTGTGCACGTTTCACAAGCTAAACGCTCAATGTAAAAGCCGTTTAGCCAGATGTTTTGAGACGGTAGAAGCAATTCAGAACTGCTGCCCTGAATGAAGTCCAACAGAACGGTAGGAAAGTCGTCGAGGTTAAATTGTTCCATATAGTTATAGGCAGCTGGTTTTTGGTCTTTCCAGTTTTTAACCAACTCAATAAGCTGCTCTATGGTAATTGAATATCCATAATCAAGAAATTTTTTACATTGAACTGCCCTTTCACCATTAAGCTCCCCATAGCCTTTTGTGAGCTCTGTTACGATTGCTTCCCTTACATGATTGAGCGAGTAGCCCAGAGCTTCGAGCCTTCGGCGCAGCTCGCGGATAGTGATTTGATACGCCCGGAAAAACTCGGGATCGTCGACACTACCGATAGCGATAAGATCTGACGCATTGAACAACACTATCTGATTGTCTCCGACGAGTTTCGGAGTACCCCCTAGATACTTTCCTCCGATGCTTACTTCGCTTTCAGTCGCCATTCCATATCCCATAATTTATCAAAGACGCTTTGAGCAGCGAGCGTGATGAACCAGATACCGAGATCAGGTGTATCCGTCCCTAGTGAGTCAGGGGCGATTCAGGTTGTGGGCTCGCTTATATTAGGCACCAAGGCTCTGAGGAACGGCAAAGCCCCGGAATCCAATCCTAAATTCTGTTTAATCATCCACCTCGACACGACCGAAGCTTTTCAATCTCAGGAACTTTGATTTACACAACCCCGCAGGAACCTTTCTCTTCAACAGCTCGTAAAAATTCTCATCATGTGTCGATATGACTATCTGCTTGTCGTGATTGATAGCAATGCCTCGAAGTAAATCAATAGTGGATAGCACATTAATAGAATCCATCGAGTGAATTGGATCATCAATCAAGATAAGGTCAAGCGACTCTCCCGTGGGAGATTTAGCGTTCAGCGCCCGCGCCAGAAAAATACTCAGACTCAAGATATTCAGCTGAGCCGCGCTAAAATAAAGCAAAGGGGAAATCTCTTTCTCCGACTCCTTGTCCCTTACCATCACATTCAAGGTAGGTCTATTTTTCAGCCCAAACCCGCAAGAAAATCTTACTTCACTGAAGTTAGGATGGGGATCGATTTTTCTATAAATCTCATTTATCAGATCCGTTTGGAAGACCGTGTCGAGTTGGCGCTCTAGCACCTCGTTAATGACGGTGAGTTCTGCTCCAATATGTTCTCTTAACGATTCATATTCGATACGTCGCTGAACGGTAGAGCCCATCTCCCTCCTGGCAACCTCCCTGCTAATCACAGGCCTGATAGAGTCAATCAAAGCTAGCAACTCACCTAATTTGACAGAGGAGTCATTTGCCTTCTGTTTGCCTGCAACCGTTTCCTCTATGGCTGCACCTAAACGTTTTTCATAGCCTGCATGATCAGCTTGCGAAATGCCTAAAAGCGTTATGATCCTTGAGCTGTAAGATTCTATTCTCCCGCGCAATTCAGACAGCCTTGCGATGCACAGGTCGAGTTCATTCTTAATTAACAGGCTCTCTGCTGGGAGATTAGCATTCTCCAGACTCTCTGTAATAGACTTAACAGCATCATCTGCCTCTGACCACAAAGCTTCGAAATCTTTTATTTTACTCCTTAGCTCGGCGGTGAAAATTTCGAGGTCTTTGACCGTGCCTGAAGGATCACACTTGTATTCTTCAAGAAAAGAGAAGACTAAAGCGTAATCTTGATCGGAATCAATTTGCGTCAATTGCGTGTTAATGTCAGAGGTTTTTGAAAAAGTGGAGACCTTCATCGAGCTGATCGACTCAAGCTCTTTATCCGCTGTGTCTAACTCAGCTTGGCTCGTGTCGATTTGAGCCGAAACGACCTTAAGCTCCTCAATTATCTTCGTTGAAAGTTGATCCTCAGTCAGGTTCAAAACAGTGGCTTTATTCAAGATCATCTCTTGCTTCAACAAATCTAGCCTTGCCTCAAGCGAGGCTTTTTTTCGCTTCGCAGATAACTCCTCGTCTGTTGTGTTTCGTATCTCAACCTCGAGCTGCCTAATTATTTTTTCCCGGTGATTCGATAACACTGCTGCCATATCCGATAGCAGTTTTTTAGATTCCGCCAGATTGTCAGTTTCTACACTTCTTTTATCGGAGTTTTCCTTGAGAACTCCTTGCAACTTCCCATTGCTGTCTATCGCAGCCTGGAGAGCTTCGAAAGAACCGTGATCCTTTTGACACAGGGGGCAATGACGGCCGGGATGACTTGATAAAATCTCACCCGCAACTGCCGCGAGCTTTCCAAATGCATTAGTTTGAGATTCAAGATCTCGTATCACGTGATTGATAGCGTCGAGCTTGCGCTCAATGAGCACGTTCTCAGCTCTAGCGGCTCGAAGCTCAGAATGGTGATCAGCGCCAAGACCAAGCAACGCCAAGTCCTTAATGCCCAATTCAAAAACATCTTCAGGCATTTGATTTATAGCGGAAAGCGAATCCGTCTGATCGGCCAACTTGGCTATGAGCAAAGATATTTTGGCTGTAGCATCCCTCAACTCAACATCAAGCTCAATCTGGTCTTTTGTCGACCTTTCAATATTTTCATATATATTAATCGAGTTAGAGCGGAGCATTTCCCATGTGGCTTTTTGCCCCTGGAGATCCGTAAGGCGCTTCAGCAATTCCTCTCTCTGAGCGGTAAGCTGATCACGCTTCAACTCGAGCGATTTAAGTTGCAGGTTTTGAGCACCTAGCTCACTTCCAAGCGCTAACTTTTTACCGCGTAACAAGCGATATTTTTCGCTAACTGAGATTACGGACTCAAGTCGCTGAAGCTCGTCTGTACGGCGGTTAATTTCTGTTACGTATTCGGCCTGCGCCTGCAGCAAAGCGTCTCTTCTGCCTACTTCCCCTAGAGCGTCTAACAAGCTTAGCTCTTTTGTCAGCTGGCGAGCCAACTCATCAGAATCACTATTGTTGTTTATGAGCCCTTCTGCTAGCTCATTTAGCGCCAGTTCCCTTGCAGCTAATGACTTTAGCTCATGTTGGACTTTAGAACTCGATGTAATCAACTCCTCCGACAGCTCGTCGAGCTTCGTATCGCCGACTACCTCTTGCAGTGCTTGAAGACAAACTCCAGCACCTCTTAACTGATTAGTAACATCAACAAACGTTTCAACGAGATGATTGTTTAAAGGGGCCTCTATTTCAGCAGATAATTTTTTTTCAGTGGCTTTGTATTTCTCAATTTGCTCGCCCACACCCAAGTATGCTGCCTGTACCTCCCGGCGTAACAGCTCGCTTTCTTCACCGTATACGTCGATGAATGTCTGGTAACGGCTTTCCGGATTGACTCCACGGATAAAATGATCTATCGCATCTTGTGATAGGAATATTGTTCGATAGGCCTCCGCCCCTTCTACCAGCTTCTTTTCCTTAAAGTCGACATCAATGCTGTCTTTCCGGATAATGCCTGGGCTACGCACAAAGTCCTGAACAGTGGTCGATACTGAGACCAAAGTTTCGAGATCATCTGGTGCTTCGGTGTTTCGTAGAATGCGAAGCGCCTCATCTTCCAACTTCGATCCGCGAGCGGCAGCCTCATATACCCCATCACTGAAACGCTCTGACCCATTGGTCATAGCCCATTCTACTGCATCATAAAATGAGCTTTTCCCAAAGCCATTCGGAGCATAGAGCGAAATAAAGTTTGCGGGAACATCAACGCCATCTTGGTCGGGTACCATGAAATCAAATGTTCCATTGGCTTTCTCTAGATAGGCTCTGAATGCCTGAACCTCAACTTTCTTTATTTTCATGACCGCCATGCTCCGCTAACAACTGTTCAATCAACTGTACTCTGCCCTCTGCCGTCGCGCGAGTGTAATCCTTCAAATGCGATACAAGCGATGAGGGCTTGTACGCGACTAACGTCCCAAAATTCTTTGAGACTGCCAAATCAACCTCAAAAATTTCATAGTTCAGACGTTTGAGAGCGAATTCTTCTTTCAGCCAAGATTGGCTATCAGTACATGAGTCGAAAACTAACTTTCTAGCTGTGAATTTATCATTTTCAATCAACAGCTTGAGTGGTCGACTTACTGAATCTTTGCAAAAGAATGCAATGTAGACATTCCATCTAGCAACCTTTTTCTCCGCTTTGTAAACTAGCGCTAGTACATTTTGGATTGCGTTCCAGTTTTGCTCAAGCATTTGCGAGCTTTCGGCCCAGCATGCGATGCAACTAATGAACTCGGAATCTCCCGCCGTAAACAAATTAAATGCGAAGTTAGGGAATTTGTCTTTAATCTGCGAGATGCGACCACTATTTGCACTTATTAAATTCATTGGAGTATTTCTCCTTAAAAAGCTCCATCAACTGAAGTGAGTTTAGCCCCAGAAATGCTTGTTCATTTCTCGTTATACACTCCCGATGGAGGCTGCCTAATAGCGCAAAACTAAAGGGCACGTCACCACTCTCAATACCCATGTCAATGCGTGTTCCATCATCGTCATCATACTCAGCAGCGGGCGCAGCGATATCTTCAACCAAATATTTTATGAAGTTTTTATCTGCGATTGGCGGGCTTCCCACATCGCCACTTGAGACTACCAACACCCCCCCATCATCAAGTAACTTTCGAGCAGAGGATATGATGTTATTAAGGTCTTGAAGCCAAGCCTCTTTACTTCTCGAATAAACAAACCTACTGACTCTCTCCATTTCTTTTAGATAGGTGAGATCCATTATTTCTACATCATTCAGCAAAGAATGTAAAATCAAGTATTCGGCATAAGAAGACCAAAGCTCTAAATCATACATCGCCTCATCTTCCTGCCCATTAACAATCAAGCTCTTGTCATATAGTGCTAGTAATTCATAGGGCTTAGGCATCCCCCCTTTAACTAAGCTGTGCGCCTTGCGGTGGAGTTCTCGGCGTACGGCTTGGAGTATTCTGGGGCTATTTAGAGTGTAATTGAATGTACTAGCTCTTATTTTGTCGAAGCAGGATAAGAACGAAGGAAGTATTGGTGATAAGTTATATTCTTTGACAATCTCATCATATCTTGTCAGGTCGTAACACCGCACAACCCCAGGTTCTTGAGGCTGAGGGCCGGCCATCTCGATCTCTATACCAATTAGATACGGCGTTCCACCTACGACAAGATATACTCCCCCACCAGAAGCTCCTTCAATGAGGCCTCTCGCTGGCAGGCCATCTATTGTCAAATAAAACCCCTTTTCAAATTGCTTTACTTTTCCATCATAGGTTTGAAATTTCGCCTCAGGGGTTGCTTCGTTAGCGCGACAGTCGGGAAAGCCTGCGAAAACAGCTTCAGCCTTATAATCAATCCTTTTATTTTTATATCGATTAAGTGGTAAATCATCAATAAGTGGAATTTTTAATAAAGCGCAATCATCTGCATGAGGATACACACCTATAACATCGAGACGTTGGCCAGTCCACGTTTCAACTCTATTATGTGGCTTCAGAGTATGCTTCGCAGTGAGCACATAAGAATAGTCCTCCGAGAGGCAGTGAACTAATGCACCACTTCCGCCGTTCACCTTGACTGCTTGCTCTCTGATGAATTCATAAATGGACATTTAGATCACCATTTTTCCTTCACAAACATGTAGTCTGTTAGCATAAGCAGCATCTTCAGGCAGCAAAATTCTTCTAATTACAGATTCGTAATTAAAATATACATTGTTATCTTTCTGGGCGCCTAATATTCTTGCGATTGTTCTTTTGTCCGGATGTCCAAATATCGAGCCATCTGTTGAAATAACATATCTTTTCGAGGCGATAAGTGAGAGCAACCCCTGGCTTGTATTGCCTCTACTCCCATGATGCGAAACCTTTACAAGGCTGCATTCCAGGGGGTTGTTCGGGCTATATCCTAATAACTTCAGCTTGCGCTGTACGGTGCTTGCATATGAGTCCGCCAACAACAGAAGTTTGACATCCCCAATTCTCAAAATGAACGCTATTGAGCTGCCATTCGGGATGGATCGATCAGACTTAAACCGATCCCTACTTAAGAAATGCGAGAAGGGGAATTTATGATCGCTTTCCTTTTTTGCTGTCTTTTTTTCTGTCGGGGGATATTCTCTTTCCCATGCTCTACCAAGTCTTTTGAGTGTCTTTACTGAAGGGGACAGGATTGTGAACTCCAACCCTGATCTGGTAATCGGAGAGACTTCATTATGAATCACCTGCTTATACCAATTAAGCTGGCTGAGCTTTTCCTCTAATGTCACCCCCTGGGTGATACTAGTCTTTGCTTCCCTTCCAGCAATACCTTTCACCTCATTCTTGTTAGTATCTAATTTACCGTACTCAGAAGATATAAGCCCATATGAGTTGAACCAGAATTCTTTTACTAGAGAAGGTAGATAATCATCAAATGACATAGCCTCGAGTAAGCCGCCAATATGATCGTCATCTACATGAGTAATTACAGCTAGGTCAATAAATTCTCCTCTTGCCTTTAATTCTTCAAGAAGCAAGCGAAGGGGTTTAGCGTATCCGTATAGTTGACCAAATGTATCGGGGGGGCCGCCATCAATCAGAAGGTTGAATGTGTTTCCGTCCTGTTCATGGCGCAGGAAAATGCAGTCGCCATGCGAAGCGTGGAGGATCTGAATGGTGGTGCTCATGCTAGCTCCCTTAGCTGCTTATGCTTTCATTATGCCATCAATCAGAATACCTTCGGGAGGGGAAAATTTGTCATCAGTCTTCGCAGGGTGAATCCCCCCTGGTTTTGTCGATCACTACAAACCAAGCTGAAGATCCAGAAGATAGTGGTAGATATGGACAGCCGAGGCATTAACCGGCCGCGTCTCCCGGTAGACCTTCAAATGAGGCTGCTCTTTATCGAGCGTAAGCGTGCCCTGGCTGTCGAACCCGGCATAAGGGGTTCGATTAATCCATTGCTCGTATTCAGTGCACAGGTGCACGAAGTTGCCGGTCGAATAGATGACAATGGCAATAGAGCTAACACCCGGCGAATTGTACCCCGCGACCTTGTTGAGATGGTCCTCGATCGTCTTGCGTTTGAAATTGTGCAGGCGGAAGGCCTCGACAATCGAAATGCAGTTCGTGCCTGCGTAGATGCCACCATCAATTTCCCCTACCCCTTTTTTCGAAGCAGAGCTACCTATTCTCGCCTGGTCTTTCACCGTCCAGTTCAGGTAATCCAAACGGTGGCCCAGCAGCGAAGTTAACCAGTCATTGATCAAGTTTTCCTGGTCTATCAGCGCTTGTGCGTCAGGGTCCGTAGGGCGGTACAGGTTGTTTTTACGCGTTAGAAGTTCCAGGGTAACGCTGTAGATATTGCTGGAGATAAACTGTTCCAAGGCATCTGCGTCCGTCGCCTGACCGAACACCAGACTCTGGTCGTGTGGTGCCAATGCACAGATCTCCCGCCACATGACTCTCGCGTGGGTATGGTCAGGCTTGATGTACAGGTCCGTCACATGAGGGGAACTTTTCAACCGCACGACGTTGCTGTTTCTCAGGCGCTTTTCCAGGGTTTCGAACGCCCCCTTCTGCACGGCCGGGAATTCGCCATGAAGGTTCTCGACCTCATGCAAATGCTTCAGCGCATCGTCCACCCGCCCCTGTTCTTGAAGGTGCAAGCAACGGATAGACGCAAGTTCGCAAGACCGCTGGAAGCGATCGGGCAGTTCACGCCAGACACGATCCAGTTCTTCCCACCTCTTACATTCGACCAGAAGCCCCAGTGCTTCCTCTAAATCCCTGGCATCCACCTGCTTCAACCCAACAGCACGATAGACCTCGTACCACTGCCCATACAGTTGCCAAGGATCGATGTCTACGCCCGTCTTTTTCTTTTTGCCGAGGATCCGACTCGCCTTGAGTCTTCCCGTCGCGTAAGTGAGCTGCTTACGCTCTTTCAACAGGGCATCGAACAGGTGAAGCGCACGCTGGGCATCGACCGTCAAGCAGCAGTTCGCTATTAGCTGTCGAGCATACTGGTGGGCCTCGTCACTGGCCTGCGTGGCGGTGTCAAGGAACAGCTCCAGCTCGTCAATCCGTTGCTTATCGTTGAGGGCCGCGTCCTCCGCAATCGCTTTAAGCTCGATCAACTCGGTCAGCGGCTCAAACGAGACAGAAGAGTGGCTGCGTCGAACGGATGCGCCATATTTCGCCAGATGCCGTGCAAGCGATAACTGGCCGGCATTGGCCGCCATCATGGCCACCCGGAAAATCTCTGGAATCCAGACGATCCTTTCAGCCTCGAAGTCCAGCGTGATCACGTGCTCGAGGATGCGCGCTTTCCTGGCAGACGATAGCGTTGCTTCGAACAGCTCAAGCAAGCCGCCAATGGGTGTTGGCCGCTCTCGCAGTATGCTCAGGAACGCCGTGAAATCATCCTCCGCGAACAGGTTGCTGGCCTGGCACACCCGCGCCCACAACTGAACCTTGCCGTGCCCAGCTCCATCCTTGAGCACCTCGAACACCCCCGCTAGGCGATCATTGGCAAAACCGAATTCCCGAATCAAGGCCAGCAGGGCTTCGACGACATCCTTGTTGAAGCCTGATTCAGTATCGACAACCAGCGCTAGGAGCAGGCGCAAGTGCGTCCTCACCGCGCCAAAAAAACCTCTGCGGCCTGCTTCAGAGCCTTCAGGCTCGTCAACAACTAAATCATCGAACGCATGAATCAATTTTCGCCGTAGGGGCTTGTTGCAAAGGCGCAGCAGCCCACTCCAGTCAAAGCTGTCGAAAACCGGGCCGTCGTCTATATCGACATGCACGCTCGTGAAGCGCTGTTGCAGAAGCCAGAGATAGTCGTTCACCAATAGCGTGGCTACGTGTCCGGCGGGCGCTGTTTCCGGCGCACCCTTGCCCATGAAACCCGCCGACAACGCTTCGATGCACCAGAACGAAAACATCCATTGCGCAAGCGGCAACTCATCGTGCCTGTCATTCAACTGCTTGTGCCTAGCCACCAGAAAATCAGCCGCTGAGGCGCAATGGTCCTTGAAAAGAGGCAACGCTCTGCCGCCTTCGGGTCGGTGATACTCCATACGTTCGACCGCCTGCTTCAGCCCCTGGAGCAGCACCAGGCCTTTGCCCTCGGCATGAGGGGCGGTCTCGCGTTCCGCCAGCCACGCGAACACTTCTGCAATCGCTAGCACCGTGTCGCGCGCAGCCTCGGCGTCAATCGGCTCATCGTGGGCGATGGCATACACCTCCAGCGCCTGGGCGAATACCAATTGCTGCCACGCCCTGTCGTAGTCGTAACGGTCCGACAAGCGCTGGGAGGCACCATTAAGGCGCTGGTGGACCTTGATCAAGCCGATATGACTGGTTGCCCTGTCAGACAGCAGCAAGCATAAATAGGGTGAAAGGTGAATTTTCCTGAACAGTATCTCTGCCAGGTGCGGCGCCTGCGTCGAGTGCTGCAACAAACGGCGTGTGTAAGGAAAACTGTCGCGCCGTACGCCGTCTTCGCATTCGTACTTCACGATGCCGGCCACGAGATGATGGGTCGTCTCGTAGTCGTAATAGTTCCCCGCCCCTTTCCACCACTGGAAACAATCAAAAAAGCGCGCGCTCCGCAGGCGTCGAAAACGCTCGATCACGTCGCCCAGTTGGGACAGGTCCAGTGCTGGGCAATAGGCTTCCTGCTCGGAGCCGGTAAGCACCTCAGCTGAATCCCGCCGTGCAGCTCGCACGATGGCATTCATGCGATTCGCGGCCAGTGCGATATCGGCCGCGCATTGCTCCCAACTATCCTGCAGAGAGTCATCGGCCATCACGTACTGGAATGCACCGGCTAGAAAATCCTCGCGCGCCTCTGAAGAGCGGAACTTCAGGTGAAAAACATACGACCGCCTGTAAGCCAGTACCATTTTCAACCACCATTCCTCGAACGCCACTTCCGGGGTTTCCCTCGAGGCCCGCAATTGTTCCCACAGCAGCGTGCCGACCCCGACAAGGTCATCGTCTTCGAAGGAAACCTCATACCCACCGAGTGACGCAGACAACTTGTCGCATGCTTGCAGGTAGCCTACGTCTGTGACACGGTCCTCATCGACACGAACATGCGACGCCACCCAGCCGTCGATTCCGTGTCTGATGTTATAAAGAGAAGCCACTGTCGCAAGTTGTTGCTTCAACTTTTGCGGCATGTCGTCTGCGACGGGAACCGGCCTGACCACCTCCAGCAGCCCACATTTGAAGGTCACCACACGCTGCTCTTCAAGTTCTGCGAGCGGCACCGGGTCTCTCAACGCCTGCCAGCCCTCCTCGTCATGCAACCAGGTCGCCTGCCCTTCCAAAAGGCCGAGCACCGTGGCGCGGTTCAGTACGCGAGGATAAACAGTGCCGGCGGCCAGCAATTCAGCGATATAGCCATGCAGGGGCATGATGAGGTCGGGCCCGTCGGGACTCGGATATTCGTAAAAATCGAGTTTCCTCTCGAGGTCTTGAATGAGACGAGTCGTATCCACCCCATGCTTCCTTGCGCCGCTGGAAATAGCCGGTCACGCTAGCACTCCAGGAACAGGGACGCATCTAGTTTTCGTGCGCGCAGCGAACCTAGCTACGCCATGCGCCCTGCAACATTGTTTTCCAATCCTGAACTCAAAGTGTGTTTTCTGAAAAACCGCATGCCTCACTCACTGAATTGGGATCGCCAGAGGTTGGGACAGTGAGGCTAAAACGTGCGGGGAGACTGGCTCTATGAACATCAATCGATGAACAGCTGTATTCATTTCTGGAGCATTAAGCCAACGGTGTTCGACTCATGAGCGACCCATGAACATCTGACATCGCCCATAAGTTAAATCAGGTGCTATGTCAGAGATGTTCATAAGACACGTAAGTCACTGATTCGACGAATTCGTATTTGACGTCTA
>NZ_JBYSWF010000092.1:0-20465 GCF_058780865.1 Pseudomonas sp. GP01-A4 | reverse complement strand
GGCGGTGGGTCAGTCAACATTTTCAGTGACTGACACGCCGCCTTCGCGAGCAAGCCCGCTCCCACATTTTGATCGGTGTTCGGCTCAAGATCGTCAGATCAACCGCGCCGCCACCAACCAGTCCGCCACCGCCTGGAACGAAGCATCCGGCACCGGATCCCCCGGCACCGTCTTGCGCGCAATCGCTTCCGCCAAGCCCTTGTCCGGCGCTTGCGGTATCCCTAAATCAAACGCCTCCTGCAACATCCCCAACGCTTCCTCCGGCGAAGCGCGGCACACCACCACCGGCACCGGCGTTTCACCACGCACATAACGCACGCCTATCACCCAGCCATCGGTGGTGCCGATCATCATCGACGCCCGGCCCAACCCCAGCTTGGTGGCCAGCGCCTGCATCTCCTGGCGCTGGCGTCGCCGTTCGCTCTTGATCAACGGGTCGCCGTCAATGTCCTTGCGCTCGCGCTTGGTCTCGCTGCGGGTCATTTTCATGTCGCGGCCGAACAGCCAGCGTTGCATCAACACATCCACCCCCCCCACCAGGATGAAGGCCGCGAGTACGGTAAACACCAGCGGCTTGAGCACCAGGAAAAACGTCGACTCGATACACCCCGCGCCACACCGCGACGACTCCATCAACGCCTGCAACGCATGCCGCCCCACCACGTAGAACGCCACAGCCAGCACATGCACCTTGATCAGGCCCTTGATGAACTCCACAAAGTTGCGCAGGGCAAACAGCTTCTTGAAGCCTTCCGCCGGGTTGATACGCTTGAACTCCGGCTTGATCGGCTCCACGGAAAACACAAAGCCACGCATGGTGATGATATTGGTCAGGATCACCACCCCGGTGGTCACCGCCATCACCGGCAGGGTAATGCCGATCACCAGTTGCTCGGCATGGTCCAGCACCCGTGGCCAAACCGTGGCGAAGGGTTCGATGTAGATCTGCGCAGTCAGGTCGATCAGCGCCGTGACCTGGGCCTGGGCCCGGGGCGCGAGGATGGAAATGCACAGGGTGCAGAACAGGATGACCATGCCCGAGACCAAGTCCTGGCTCTTGGCGACCTGGCCTTTCTTTCGCGCGTCCTTGAGTTTTTTATCCGTGGCCGGCTGGGACTTCTCTTCGCTGGTATCGCCCATGCGCTACTCCATGCCCGCCAGGGTTTTCAGCAGCTCCACCGTGCCGCGAAATTCCGCCAACTGGTCCAGCATCAACGGAATCAGGAAGCCGATATAGATCACCATCAGGATCGAGAAAAACAGGTTTTTCACCGGTAACGACAGGTCGAAAATATGCAGGTTCGGCGCCATCCGCGACAGGTACGCCAGCATCAAATCAGTGACCAGCAGCGAGATGATCAGCGGCGACACCATCAGCACTCCGACGCGCATGATCTGGTCGAGAATCGACAGCACCGCCAGCAACGCCGAGCTGGCAAACACCGGGGTAAACGCGGTCACCGGCCACAGCTGGTAGCTGTGGTAATAACCGTCGACCATCAGGATAAAACCGCCGGACATGAAGAACAGCGTGATCAACATCACCGTCAGCAAGGTGGACATCACACTCGACTCCCCGGTGGACAACGGGTCCACCAGTTGCGCCATGGTCGAACCGCGCTGCAGGTCGATCAACTCCCCCGCCACTTCCGCCGCCCAGAACGGAATGCCGAACAACAGGCCGATCAGGATGCCGATCAGGAATTCCTTGATCAGCAACCCGGCGATAAACAGGCTGCCGTGGTTGGGCATCGAGGTCATGGCGTCGAACACCGGCATGAACATCGGGATCGAAATCGCCACGGCCACGCAGCCGCGAATCATTCCGGTGAGCCCGAGGCGGTTGAACGCCGGGGTGATCACCACCACGCCCATGGCCCGGCAGGCCGCCAGCGAGGCCGAGCTGATCACCGGGTAGGCGACTTCGAGAAACTGTGCGGTAAGGCTGGCATCCATGGGCGGTCAGCGCGTCCACAAGGGAAAATTGTCCAGCACCTGGCTGCCGAGTTCCGCCACTTGCCCGGCCAGCACCGGGCCGAGAAACACGATAGTCAACAATACCGCCACCAGCTTCACCACCTGGGGCAGGGTCTGGTCCTGGATCTGGGTCAGCGCCTGGAACAGGCCCACGCTCAAACCCACGATGATCGCCACCCCCAGCGCAGGCGCGGAGAGCATCAGCACGGTCATCAGTGCCTGTTTCATCAATGACAGGAAAACGTCCTGGCCCATGGGTCGTGCCTCAGCCGTAACTCAGAATCAAACCGTGCATCAGGCGCGACCAGCCGCTCAATGACACGAACAGGAAGATTTTCAGCGGGATCGAAATCAGGTTCGGCGAGACCATCGACATGCCCATCGCCATCAGCACGTTGGACACCAGCAAGTCCACCACCAGGAACGGGATGTACAACAGGAACCCGATCTCGAAGGCCCGGGTCAGCTCCGAACTGACAAACGCCGGGATCAGCACCACGAGGTCGTCATCCCGCAGGTCGGCACGGGCTTCCGGCGACCAGATGGTCTCGGTGGCCTGCACAAAAAAGCCGCGCTCGGACTCGTTGGCAAACCGTGCCAGGTGCGCCTGTAGCGGCGGGCGCAGGGCGTCGCCGAGGTCCTTGAGTTGCTCGACGTGCTCGATATTCAGGTCGCGGCCCTCTACCTGGCGGTACATGTCGCCAATCAACGGCGTGGTGACGTACACCGAGAGAATCAGCGCGATGCCGTACAGCACCAGGTTCGGCGGCGTCTGCTGCACGCCCAGGGCGTTGCGGATCAGGAACAGCACCACCGAGATTTTCATGAAGCCGGTGAGGGTCACCACCGCCAACGGGATCAACCCGATGGTGGCAACCACCAGGATGATCTCGATCAGGTTCGGCTGATAACCGGTCATGGGGTGGCGAAACTCAGCAGGCGCACGCCCAGGCCGTCACCGATTTTCACCAGTTGGCCCTGGCCGACGCGACGGCCGTTGACCATCAGGTCGACGCCATCCACGGTCGGCGTATTCAGTTGCAGCAGGCTGCCCGCCCCCAGTTCCCGCAGTTGCGCCAGGGTCAGTTCCAGGCTGCCGACCTGGCACACCAGCTTGAGGGGCAAATCGTCCAGGGCCGCGGCGGCATCGACGTCAGTCATTGTGTTCTCCATGTCCAAAAGGGGCGTGTTCAGAGGTTCCTGCACCTGCAGCGACGAGCCGTCGCGCTGGCAGCGGGCTTGCAGGCGGCCCTCAAGGTCCAGCAGCCAGCCAATGCCGGGTTCGAGCATCAGCACATCGCCGGGCTGCAGGCTGCGCAGCTCGCCGAGGCTCAACCATTGCCGCCCGGCCACTACTGACAGCGTGTGGCGCAACGCCGGCAACGGGTCGGCGTCGATCTGGCCGTGCTGGTCCAGCAACTGGCCCACCAGCACTGCAGCGCTTTCACTCAAGTCCAGTTGGGCGGCCATTGGCGGGTTGTTGCCGAAGGTCAATGTCAGCGCCAGATGCACTGCATAAGGCCGCAGGTCGTCACTGGTTTCGAGCAGTTGCACGGGGTGGCCGAGCAACGGTTCGAGGCGCTCGATCAGGTCCAGCACGGCCAGTTCCAGCAGCAGCGAACGCGGTAATGCCGGCAGCACTTGCGCGTCGAACTGCAACGCCAGCGGCACCAGTACTTGTTCCAGGGCGGCAGCCGAGAGTCGCAAGCGCACCGGTGACTGGCCGAGCAACAGCAACACATCCCGGGGTGTTTTCAGCGGCTGGGGATCGGCGGCCCAGGCGACGCTCAGATCCTGCCCGGCGCAGCGGCCCTGCCACGCATGCCGCCGGCGGTGCAATTGGTTATGCAGCGTGAGCAGCGCCGGGTCGTAGTGCTCAAGCCAGGGCGCCAACGGGTCGGCAAGGGCCACGATCATGTGCCGAGTCCTTGTTCTTCACGCAGCTCGCCGGCCACCCGTTCGCTGCTTTCACGCCCGTCCAGCAGGCTTTGCCAGGCATCGGACTGGCGCTGGCGGCTCAGGCGCTCCTGGCGAAACAGCTCACGCTCACGCTCCTGGGTTTGCAGGGTACTGGACACGTGGCTGACGTCGCCTTCAAGCACCTGCTCATCGTCGGCCAAGCCCCGCAGGCGATCCTGGGCGGCCTGCCAACTGGCCACCGACAGGCCTTCGGTGAGGGAGGCGTAAATCTCGCCGGCTTCATGGGCAACGGCCTCACGGTGCAGGCGCAGTTGTTCCTTGGCGTCGGTCAAGGCGCCGCGGGTTTGCGCGCAGCGTTGCTGTTGCGCCGCCAACTGGCTCGCCGCCCGCTGTTCGCGCAGCACCCGCAGGGTTTGCAGGGTGCGCAGTTGTTCAGTCTTCATCGGTTCTTTTCTCCATCGTCATACCAACAGCGCACTCACTGAGTGCATGAAGATCGAATGTGGGAGCTGTCGAGCCCCGGCGAGGCTGCGAAAGCGGTGGGTCAGGCAACATTGATGTTGGCTGTGCTGACGCCATCGCAGCCTCGCTGAAGCTCGACAGCTCCCACACTGGAGCTTGCCGCGTTTTCGGGCTCATGCCAGCACCTGGCGCATGCGGATCAAGGTGTGTTCGGGGCTGCTGGGTTCGTCGGCGTTCTGGCGCAGGAAGGCTTCGATTGCCCCATGGCGGGTGATCGCTTCGTCGGCCAGCGGGTCGCTGCCGGCGGAGTACTCGCCGACGCGGATCAGCATTTCGATCTCGCCGTAGCGCGCCATCAATTCACGGATGCGCATCGCCAGGCGCTTGTGTTCGTCACCGGCGACCTGCTCCATCAAGCGGCTGCGGCTGCGCAGCACGTCCACCGCCGGGAAATAGTTGCGCTGCGCCAGTTCGGCGCTGAGGGCGATATGCCCGTCGAGGATCGAACGCGCTTCCTCCGCCACCGGATCGCTGGCGGCGTCGCCTTCGGTGAGCACGGTGTACAGCGCGGTGATGCTGCCGGCAGGGCCCGGGCCGGCGCGCTCGAGCAACTTGGGCAAGGTGGCAAAAAACGACGGCGGATAACCGCGGCGGGTCGGCGGTTCACCCACGGCCAGGCCGATTTCGCGCTGGGCGCGGGCGAACCGCGTGAGGCTGTCCATCAACAGCAGTACATTGCGGCCCTGGTCGCGGTGGTACTCGGCCAGGGTGGTGGCGACAAATGCCGCGCGCACCCGCTCGGCGGCCGGGCGGTCGGAGGTGGCGACGACAGCAACGGTGCGTGCGCGGGCCGTGGCGTCCAGTTGCACGTCCAGCAGTTCGCGCACTTCCCTGCCCCGCTCGCCGATCAAACCGATGACAATCACATCGGCCTCGCTGTTGCGGATGATGCTCGCCAACAAGGAGGATTTGCCCACACCGGGCTCGCCGAAGATGCCCATGCGCTGGCCCTGGGCGAGGGTCAGCAAGCCGTCGATGGAGCGGATGCCCAACGCCATGGAGCGCACGATCAATTGCCGGGAGAACGGGGCCGGTGGCTCGGCATGCAAGGGGTAGGTCTGCAGGTTCAGGGTTGGCGGTACACCGTCACCGTCGAGAAACTCGCCCATGGGGCTGATCACTCGCCCCAATTGCGCATCGCCCACGGCCACACCCAGGCTTTCGCCGGTGGCAGTGATTTGCGTGCGGGTCGACAGGCCTTCCATGGAACCGATGGGCGACAGGATCGCTTCGTCGCCATCAAAACCGATCACTTCGGCGCTGAGGCTGCGACCACTGACCGGGTCGCGCAGGTGGCATAGCTCACCGATGCTCGCGCCCGCCACGCTGGCCCGCAGCAACACCCCGCGAATGCTCAGCACCGTGCCCTGCATCGGACGCAAGCGGGCCTGGGACAGCCGCTCGGTCAGGCGCGGCAGCAGTTGATCGAGGTTCATGCCACGCCCTCTTCGGCAAAGGGCAACAGGCTGCGGCGCAGGCTTTGCAGTTGCGCCTCCAGCCCCAGCTCAACCGAACCCGCCGGGCTGCTCAGGCGGGCCTGGCCGGCGCCCAGTTGCGCATCGGCCTCCACGGCGATGCCGTCCTTGAGCAACTGTGGGCGCAGGGCATTCACTTCGGCGGGCGGCACCCACAACGTCAAGGCCTGGCCCTGGCGAAACGCGCTCAGGGCCTGGCGTGTACAACGCACCACGCGGTCGGTGTCATCCAGTTCGCCAAGTACTTCACGCACGATGCCCAGGGCCAGGTCCGCCAGCGACGCCTCAAGCCCGGCCAGGTAATGCTGGACTTGGGCCTGGGTTTCCAGCAGCAACTGTGCAACCTGTTCGGCACCTTCGCGGCGCGCACTTTCAAAACCCTCGGCGCGGGCGGTGTGCAGCCATTGGTCGCTGTCGGCCTTGATCTGCTCGGCGTGCGCCCTGGCGGCTTGCACAAAGGCAAAGCCATCGGTCCATAACGCCGCTTCATCGGCGCGCAAAATCCGCGCGGCCGGACGGCTGGGTAATTCACTCATGGGCAAGCTCCTCGGCGAGTAACCGGGCGGCGACGGTCTGGACGATCTCCAGGTCGCGGGGCAAGCGCCCGCTGTAGCCCTTGGGTGCGACAAACCGCAGGGGCAGCCAGCCTTGCAACTCGGCAGGCTGGGCTTGCAGCCAGGCGGCGACACAGGTGAGGCCATCGCGGTCGATGGCGTCGATCAACTCGGCGGGCTCGCGCAGCAGGTCGGCCGCGCCGCCCAACTGCCGGTGCGCGAGGGCCAGGGCAAAGGCTTCCTGGCCAAGGCCCTCGCGCAATTCATTGACCACTTCGCGGCGGATCTCCCGGCTCAGGGTCGAGCCATGCCAGATCGCACCACACAGCCTGGGCAGACGCGCAAATTGCGCCGGGCTCAGCAGCAGCACCGGCAAATCAGCGGCGGGCGGCGTGACCAGATGCGCCAGCGGCGCCAGCTGATAATGGCTGGCCAGCAGTTGCTCCAGCCGCGAGCGAAAACGCGGCTGCCCATGCAGGGCTTGCAGCACCTCGACCGGCAGGCCTTCGCCAAAACACTCGCCAAGGCTTTGCTCGCGCACAAACTGCAACGGCTGGGCGATCAGCCCCTGCCAACGCTCAACCAGGCTCATTCACCCTCCTTGAGCACATACAACGCCTGGGCCTGGCGCCGCGCCCATTGCTGGCGGGCCAACACACCACCCGCGCCGAGGGCGAGCAGCAGCAAGCCACCGAACAGCAACCGCGCCTGGTTGAGGTTGTCTTCCAACAGCCACAGGCCCATGAAACGCGCGAGTCGCGGTTGCGCCGGGTTCTGGCTGATGGACACCGCGGCCTTGATCGCGGTCACCGACACACCGTCATAGCTCAGGCCGGAAATGCCGTTGGCAACCAGGGTCTTGATCTGCGGAATCAGCGTGTTGATGTCGGTGCCCGGGTCGTAGCGCACCAGCACCGAGGCCGACGACGGCGAAATCACCCGCTTGAGCAGGTCATTGTCCGGCAGCACCACGTGCACCCGCGCCGAGACGATGCCGTCGATCTGCGACACCGAGTGGGACAGTTCTTCGCTCAAGGCATAGATCATCTGCGCCCGCTCCTGCACCGGCGACGACACCAGGCCATTGCCCTTGAACACCTCGCCCATGTTGGAAAAGCTCTGCTGCGGCAGGCCGGCGTTGTCCAGCAGGGTCATGGCCTCGGCGAAGCGCTGTTCGTCGACCACCACTTTCAACTGGCCGTTGTCCTGCACCTTGCGCGTCGCCGGGATGCCGTCGCGCAGCAGCACCGCGACCATGGCGTTGGCGTCGCGCTCGCTGAGGTTGGTGTAGAGGTCCATGTCGCAGGCCTGCAAGAGGCTGGCGAGCACGCCGATCAGCAGCAGGCGCAGGGCACGATTCGGGCTTGGCATGGCGTTATTGACCCTTGAGCAGCGTGTTGGCGGAACCGGAAATCTGCGTCGCACCGCGCACCACCATCTGGGTTTCGATGGAGTAGTCGAACATCTTGCCCAGTGAATGGACGATCTGGTCGACCTGCTGCTCGGCGACTTTCTTGCCCGGTTCTGCGGTGGGCGAGGCACCCGAGGTGCGGATATCCGCAGCGGCCACTTGCGGCGGCGCCGAGGGGTTATTGGTGAGCAAATCGGCGCGCTCGGAAAAGGTCCTGGAGCGGTCGATAAAACTGTTCAGGCGCTCCATCAGCCCCGAGCCGATCTGATGGGGGCTGGCGCCCTCGGGCATGCCCTTGGCCGTATTGGCCATGTGCTCGAACAGATTCTGCGAGGCCCCGGCGGGCCCCGCGCCGGCGGACGGCGGCAAGGCCGTGGCGCTGGCAGCGAGACTGATGGTCATGGGTGCGCCCTACTCTTCGTCGTCATCGGACATGGCGTCATTCAGCATTTCCTGGGCCTTGGGCATGATGATGAATTGGCCGCCGATGGTGACTGCCTGAGTGATCAGGGCATCGGTGAACTCGGCGTCGGTCATCTCCGGTTTATCGGCGCTCTTGGCGTTGTCCACCGCGGCGTTGAACTTGGCTTCAGGGCTGGCGCCACCGGGGGCGAGGTTGCTGTCTACGGCGGTTACGGACATGGTCATGCTCCTTTACTGGGGTTGGGGTGAATCAAGGGGTTTCAGTGCTCACCTGAGCGCCGCGAAACACCCGCACGCCGTGTTCGCGCGCCACCACCGGCGCGGCGGCCTTGGGCTGCAGGTGATCCACATGCTGCTGGACCAGCGCCAGGTACGGCGGCGGCCCGGAGACGAAGACTTCATCGCCCTCGGGGCCGTTACGCATCGATAACTGCTGGCCGAACACATCGAGGTTGTTCAGATAGGCCTGCAACTGATCCAGGTTCAGGGCGTTGGCCTTGAACAGCCTGGTGGTGATTTCATCGCTGGCATTGAGGTACAGCAGGTTGCCGTCGAAATACCAGGTCAGGCCATTGGTGCTGCACAGCGTCTGCAAAAACTCCCCGGCGGTGGCTGCACGCACCGTGCTGCGGGCCTTGCCGCGGACCTTGTCGGAGAGCACCAGCGGGATATCGAGGTTGTGGCCGAACTCTTCGAGGGCGGCGCGCACGTCCTGGTCCACCAGCACATAGGCGTAGGGTTTGGCGAACCATTCGGGCTCTTCGTCGGCGTGGGCGATCGAGGCACCCAACAGCACCGACAGACATAGGAGCGCCATGGAAAATATGCTTACATGACGTCCGCCTTCGCCCAACGAGTTGTGACGATGACCAAACACTTTTTGCTTGCCGGCAGCCTGTTGCTGGCTGCCTGTTCCAATACTGCGCCGAGCGATTCCGACCGCTCGCTGAAGCTGGCCGACGACCTGAACAAACGCGGCGACTACGCCAGCGCGGCGGCGCTGTACGAACGTGCGGCCCAGCAACCGGGCGCAAGCATCGACTTGTGGCTCAAACTCGGCCAGGCGCGGCTCGACGGCAACGACGCGCTCGGTGCCGAACGCGCCTTCCAACAGGCCCTCGGCCTTCAAGCGCACAACGCCGACGCCCTGCTGGGACTGGGCACCGCGCAACTGCGCCTTGGCAAAAGCCAACGCGCCGTGACCGCCCTGGGCCAGGCCGCCGAGGCCAGCCAGTCGCCGGTCGCCTACACCCGACTGGGCATTGCCCAGGTGTTGAACGGCCAGGCCGTCGCGGCACAAACCGCGTTCGCCAAAAGCCTGAGCCTGCAACCCGACGACCTCGACAGCCGCTGCAACCTGGCCCTGGCCTACGCCCTTGGCGGCCAGGCGCAGCAGGCCTTGGACACCATCGCCCCCGTCACCCAATCGCCCCGCGCGTTGCCACGGCATCAGCGTAATGAGCTGCTGGTGCTGGTATTGGCGGGATACGAACAACGAGTGGCCAGCTTGCCGCTGGACGATATTCCGGCGGCTGAGCGCGCACGCCTGATCACGGAAGCCAACCGCATCAAAGCCATCAGCGATCCGATTGCGCAAGCGCGGGAATTGGGGCTGGTGGATACGCACTAAATCCAACTGCTTTTGATCTTGCTGTTGCTGTTGCACTGCTTTTGATTTTGATCTATCAGGCCCCGTCAACCACGATGGCCGCAAGCAGGCACGGTGGAGCGGGTAAATCGGCAGGGATGCCGATTTAGCCGCGCCGGGCCATGGATGGCCCGTCGCGGCGGCCCGCGGAACCGGGCCGGAGTGCGGGCATGCCGAGCCTAGGCGAGGCACCGAGTGGTGGGGCAAAGACCTTTTGGTTACTTTTGGGGCGTTTGCCAAAAGTGACCCGCTGTAAGAGCGGAACCCTAAGTGGCCGTTACCGCAGGAATGGATATGTACGCGGTAAGCTTCAAGATCCGGGTCGCCTATCAGTCCGCTTTCGCGAGCAAGCCCACTCCCACATTTGGATGGTGATGTGGCAGATGGATCTGCTGGGCCTGGAATACCGCTATCGCAGGCAAGCCAGCTCCCACAGAGGACATGTGAACGCAGGTTCATTGCTCCGCTCCCGGAGCGCCCGCCTTGGCCTCTTGCTGAGCCTGACGCCGCTGCAACTGCTCCCGATCAAACCCCTCGATATACACCTGCGCCGCCCGCCCAACCGGCGCCGCCATCGCAGGCCCCGTCGCCCGCCCCTGATTCAAATCCTGGCGCTGCTCCACCATCTGCATCAAATTCAAATTGTTGGCACAGCCCAGCGGCAAGGTCGCCTTGAAATCCTCGTCCAGTCCAATCTCGTCCTTGGCCGGCGGCTGCTGGCACTGGCTTGGCACCCCGTCCGCCTGATACTGCGGCGAGTAATACACCGGCGCCAGATGCGTCTTGCAGCCCACCACCAACAGGGGCAAACACATCAACAAACGCGAAACTTTCATGCCATGCCCCCTCATCAATTCATGTAGAAACCAAACGCCCCACCACTGCGCGGCCCCGCCGCTGCGGCGGTCGCAGGCTGTGCATCCAGCGGCGTGGCCAGGGTGCGACTGCGCACCGGCTCCACCAGGTACGGCGTAATCAAAATCACCAATTCGGTTTCATTGCGCTGAAAACGCTTGGAGCGAAACAGGTTGCCCAGGATCGGCAAGTCCCCCAGCAACGGCAGCTTCTCGATGTCCTGGCTGCTCTCACGCTGGAACAAACCGGCAATCGCAAACGTCTGCCCGCTGCCCACTTCCACCCGCGTATCGGCGCGGCGCACGCTGAACGACGGCACATGGAAATTGCCGAAATCCACCGTGCCGCCACTCACCACACTGCTGACCTCAGGGCGCACTTGCAGGGCGATCCGGCCGTTGGGCAGCAGCGTCGGGTTGAACAGCAGCGACACGCCGAACGACTTGTATTCGATCCCCACCAGGTCCCGATTCACCGGCACCGGGATCGCCACTTCGCCGCCCGCCAGGAAGCTCGCGGTTTGCCCGGTCATGGCGGTGATGTTCGGCTCGGCCAGGATTTGCAGGATCCCGTTGGCCTGCAACGCGTCGAGCATGCCGTCGATATTGGTATTGCCCGAGCCGCTGCCCGCCGCCGCCAGGCCACCGGCGGTGGCGGCTGCCAGCGGTCCGCCGGTGATCAGGCCAAAGGAGAACGTGCCGTTGCTGAACATGGCGTTCCAGTTAACCCCGTAATGCAGCAGTTCCGAGCGGGACACTTCAGCAAAGCGCACACGCAAGTTGACCTGGGCGGCACCGGCGTACTCAGTGGTGTTGACCGCGCTCTGGAAGCCCTGGCCCTGTGGGTTGAGCAAGGCATTCAAATCCGTCGCTTCTCCAACCGAACGCACCGTGCCCTTGGCGATCAATCGGTTACCGGCACCGCTGATCTGCGCGCCATTGCCGGGATGCAATTCCTGCATCGGCGCGGTCACTGCCTGGGTCGCGCTACTGACCGCCAGGCTCAGGCTGGCAAGCTGTTTGCCGTCGCTGCCAAGGGCAATCAGGCTGGTATTGCCCGGCGCCTTGCCGAAGATATAGATCACCCCGGGCGACACCACTTGCAGGTCGGCAATCCCCGGTTCGCCCACCAGTACCGACTCCACCGGGGCCACAAAATGCAGGATCCGGCCTTCACCGGAGGCCAGGTTGATAGACCCCTGGGCACCGTTGGCGATGTCCTGGGCACTGCAGAAAAACGAGGTCAACGTCAGCAACAGCAGACAAAAACGGATCATGAGGCAGACGCCAGGGAAGTGACGGAAGCCGCGGCAGGCGCACGGCGGTTGGAGATATCGGTAAGGCTGATGGTCACCAGCGCTTGCAGGTTGTATTCGGTGGCCAGTTCGCGAAACGACAACACCGCCAGCTCCAGCTCACCGCGCAGTACCAGGCGCCGCAGGCTGCGGCGCAGTTCCGGGTGCACCAGCAATACCGCACTGTTGGCTTCAGTGGTTTTGTCGCAAGCCTGGCGCAGTTGGGCGAGCAACGCGCGGTTGACTTCCTCGGGGATCACTTCACGGCTGGGCTCCTGGCGACGCAGGGATGCACGCAACTGGTCTTCCAATCCCGGCGCCAGCACCAGGGCGCCAATCACCCGATTGCGGTCGGCGTACTGATGGCTGATCTGCCGCGCCAACCCTGCACGCAGGTGTTCGGCCAGGCGGCCGGCATCGGTTTCCCGGGCGCCCCACTCCACCATGGCTTCGAGCAAGGCCCGCTGATTGCGGATCGACACGCCCTCTCCCACCAGCAGGCGCAGGGTCTCGGCCACCCGCTGCAACGGCACCAGGCGCAGGGCTTCCTTGACCAGTTCGCCGTAGGTGGCTTCGGTGCGTTCGAGCAGCAGGCGGGTTTCCTGGATGCCGAGGAAGTCCGCGGCATAGCGGCGCAGGCTGCGTTCCAGCACGCCACGCAAGACTTCGTCCGGCAGCAGGAAACCGATGCCGGCGCTGCGCAACGCGTCTTCGTGCTGACGCTCGATCCAGTGCGCGGCACGACCGTTGAGGGGCGAATCGGCTTGCAGGGTGGCGATGTCCAGCAATTGCACATGCACCGGATCGTCCTGCAACAGCAGGCAGTTGATCGGCATTTCGCCTTCGCTGACGGGTACGCCTTCCAGTGACACGCGGTAGCTGCCCGGCGTGGCCTTGGCGTCCATGTGAATGCCCGGCACCGGCATATCGACGCCGGGGTCGCTGCGAATGTCGTGACACAGCGCTTCGATGCGTTGGCTCAGTAGCTGGCGCGGGGCGCTGAGGGCCAACGCACTGCCGAGGGTCAGCAATACCCGAGTGTCGGGGGCCACGCCATAATCCTGCTCGGCCTGCACTTCAACCACCGGTTCCAGGGTCTCGACCAGCGCTTCAGGCTCTACCTGGTTTTCACGGGTATGACGGCGGTACATCACGAAGGCCGCACCACCGAACACCAGCGACAACCCGAGGAACACCCAGGTCGGAAAGCCCGGTATCACGCTGACGCCGACCATGATCAGTGCGGTCAAACCGAGGGCGCGGTAGCTGGCACCCAACTGCTTGAGAATCTCGCTGCCGAGGTCACCCGCTTCGCCGTCGCTGTTGACCCGCGTGACCACGGTACCCGCCGCTACCGAGATAAGCAGCGCCGGGATCTGTGCGATCAAACCGTCGCCCACGGTCAGCAGCGAATAGGTGTGCACCGCCGCGCCGAAGGCCATGTCGCGCTCGATCATGCCGATCAGCATGCCACCCAGCAGGTTGACCGCGAGGATCACCAACCCGGCAATCGCATCGCCCTTGACGAACTTCATCGCCCCGTCCATCGCGCCGAACATCTGGCTCTCGCGCTCCAGGCGTGAGCGCCGGCGGCGGGCTTCGGCCTGGTCGATATCGCCGTTGCGCAGGTCGTTGTCGATGCTCATCTGTTTGCCGGGCATCGCATCCAGGGTGAAGCGCGCCGCCACTTCCGCGACCCGCTCGGCGCCCTTGGTGATCACCACGAACTGCGCCACGGTGATGATCAGGAACACCACCATGCCCACCACCACCTGGCCGGCAATCACGAAGTCACCGAAGGCCTTGACGATATGGCCGGCGTCGCCGTGCAGCAGAATCAAGCGGGTGGTGGTGATCGAAAGCGACAGGCGAAACAAGGTGCTGAGCAGGATCAGCGGCGGCAGCGCGGAGAATTCCACCGAGTGGCCGATGTAGAACGCCACGATCAGGATCAGGATGCTCAGGGCGATGTTCAAGCCGATCAGCATGTCCACCAGGTAGGTAGGCAGCGGGATGATCATCATCACGATCGCCATCAGCATGAACGCGACGATGATCACGTCGGTACGCTGGGCGGCCATGCGCGCGATGCCGTTCAGGCGATTGAGCAGGTTCATGGCGCGGCTCTCCGTGCAGCGAGGTAGCGTTTGAAGCACTGGCGCGCTTCGTCCTTGCGTTCGCCGTACCACAGCGCCCGGGCACGCAGCAGCAACAGGCTGGCAGACTCACCCTCCAGCGCGACCAGCCGATCCAGGGCCGCGAGTGCGCGGGTGAAGTCGCCGCTGTCGGTGAACGCCAGCACCAGCGAGCGCAACAGTTGGCCATCGTCGGGCGCGACACTCACGGCAATCAGCAACATCACCAGCGCGCGCTGGGACTGGCCGTTGCGCCGGTACAGCTCGCCAATGCCCTTGAGCAATTGCACCGCGTCGTCGTTGTCCCGGGGCATCAGGCCTGGACCTCCGAGCGTTGTTGTTCAAGGGTACGGCGCATCTCGATTTCCTCGCTGATCAGGTCGTGGGCCAATGCCTTGATCTGCGGCTCGGCGTCGAGGTTCGGCAACAGGTGCTGCATCACGTGTTCCAGCAGTTCCAGGGAACGTGCGCTGCCGAACAGCAGCGAGTCGACGCCGGCGGCGCTGGTGAGTTCTTCCAGGTCACTGCGCAGGGAGCGGCGGGACTGGACCTTGCGGGTTTTCAGCAACGCTTCGAAAGCCGTGGCCTGGCGCGAGTTGACCGGGCGGATCGCCTCGACCGGCGCGCTGCGCACGTCACTGGGAATCAACGGACGGGGTTCGACTTTCATCCCGGGGCCTTAGCTGAAAAAAGCAGCGTCATAGGGTGAAGGTGAAGCGTTCTTCGCCACGGGCGAGGATCACCTGGTTGTTCTCGATGCGCTCCAGTACCCAGTTGTCCGCCAGGGCCGCGCCGGGGTACAGGCGCTTGCCGCTGTCATTGATCACGTAGGGGTTGGCGCCGAACCACACGGCTTGAAAGCGCACCCGTGGCCGGGCCGCATCTGCACGCACGGCAACCCGCGGGTTAAGCACGATCTGCTGGCCGTAACGCTGGTCGAAGGCTTGTTGCAGGGCGACCCATTGAGGCTTTTGCGCGCGCTCAAAGGAGCCGACGGCGTTGAGTTGGCCATCGATGTCGTTGACCTTCACGGCGTCCAGGTGGGCGGCCTGCAATTGCCCTTCGAACCAGGCCTTGGCCTCGGCACGGGAAGGCTTGGCTGCGGTTGTTTCGGCAACCGGCATTACGGTTTGCGCTTGCGGTGGATCGTTGCGAAATGCCAGGGCGCCAGCGCACACAAAGAGCAACGCGGTGGCGATGATCCAGGGCGTTAACGTGCGTGTCGTCGCAGGGATTTTTTCAGGGCTGCCCGGCAGCGCCAGGCTCACACCCGCCGTGCCGATACGCAGTTGCAGCGGCAGCCGCGCGCGATGGCCGCTGCCTTGGGGAATACGGATATCGCCGGCAGTGCCGGTGATCAGTACATCGCCGCCGAGGGCCTCGACGGCCACCTGGGCCCCTTCAAAACGCAGGCGCAGGTGCAACTCGGCAATCCCGGGATCGCTGAGCTGGAGGTCGGCCGCCAGGGCGGCGCCAAGGGTGTAGACCGGCTGGTCGAGCATCAGGGAACTGCCCTGGTGCAAACCGTGGGTCACGAGCAGGGTCGGCGCGCCGTTCGCGGCGGGCAGGCCCAGGGAAATCAAGGCTGTCATGGTTGGGTTTGCCCCCTTGAGAATCACAGGCCGCAACGACGCCTGTGCCGATCAACAACGGTGCAACGGGGTAAGGCAGGTATACG
Organism: Pseudomonas sp. GP01-A4; assembly: GCF_058780865.1. Taxonomy (NCBI): domain Bacteria; kingdom Pseudomonadati; phylum Pseudomonadota; class Gammaproteobacteria; order Pseudomonadales; family Pseudomonadaceae; genus Pseudomonas; species Pseudomonas sp. GP01-A4. The sequence continues at coordinate 4,573 of NZ_JBYSWF010000092.1, read as the reverse complement.
GGCAGCGCCGGCGCTGCCCGCATGGCGAATCAGTTCTGCGGACGCTGTTTGGTGGCGTCGAGCTCTGCTTTTTTCGCGGTGCTGATCTCGGTGATCTTGGCCGACTTCTCGATGGCCATGTTGAAAGTTGCTTCCATCTTCGCGATAGCGTCGTCGGCGCCGCCTGCACTTACTGGTGGAGTAGTAGCCATGTTCAATCTCCTTGCATCGATAGGGAAGTTAAGCCGCATGCAAACCGAAACAAACTCCCAGCGTCAGACAGTGAGTTGGCCATGCAGCCATCGGTTTGCATGGGAACCATACTACTCACGAACAAAACGCCTTCGCTGTGAAAGCTTGTGAAACGTTCATGGCAGGTGCTGTGAAAAATCCGGCTCAACGTGCCGTTGAGAAAATCTCATCGCCGCGCGGGCGTGGAACTTTTGTTAAAAAACCAATACACGACGAGACCCAATGTTTACGGGGGCACAACCTGGAAAACGAACCAACTCGAACAATTTACGAGCCCGTTACCCCTGGGTAAAAACGTTGATCACTCAACAATTCCAGAAAATAAATCCGACAACTTCACACTTTTAACTAATAGCCATTTGCCCAACTTTGCAGATATTTCCATTTGTAACAAAACCGACTTGATCATCGCGTTTGATAGCTCGGCGCGGGTTAACCCAATAACACTTCGCAACTTTCGCCCGCCCCAGTTAGTGCACTTGCACTAAATATCGACTGATATAAAACAACTTCCAGGTGATCTATGACTGCGATCCCGAATGGCCTTGACCCTGCCGACAACAAAGGCCCGGATGGCTCCCGGAGCACGTTCGAAAAAGCCCTGTTCACCGCCGTCGACAAGCCGGTATTCGACCCCTCGAAAATCCGCGGGCCGTCCATTCCGCTGCCGTACCAGAACGTGCAGGCACCGGTGAACAACAGCATCACCTACACCCCGCTGGGCAGCGACAAACCGGTGACCCTCAAGCAGATCGACAACCCCAGGCTGTTTGAGCAATTGGTCAACCAGTACAACGCACAGCAAAGCGACGCGACCCTTGAGAAGAATCTGGCCGACAGCAAAGGCGCCGGCTACAAGGAGGCAGACGCCAGCACCGTGGCGCCTGGCCTGGGCAACTACAAGGCGATCGGCAGTACCACCGAATTGGGCCCGGGACTGATCCGCTACGAGACCAGTGCCGGCGACAAAATCGTGGTCAGCCAGAAGGAAACACCCGCGCTGTTCGCCCAGGTCAGCGGCGACTCGGCCAAGCTCTTTGCGATCAATGCCAGCCAGGCCGAGGGCTACCGCCTGGCCGGCCCCATGGAAACCATGGACCCGGCAGCGAATATCGGCCCGCCCGAAGAAGTCGGCCCGGGCCTGATTCGCTATACCACGGCGTCGGGCGACAAGGTGATCGTGTCCCAGGACATCACCCCCGCGCTGTACGACCAGGTGGCCAAACTGTATGCCGGCAGCACCGGCGCGGCGGGCGCCTCGGACACGTCCTGGATCGACACCTCATCGTTTGGCGTGTCGGGTGCCAAGGACTGGGACACCATCACCGGCAACACCAGCGGCACGCCGACCAAGGAAGAACTCGACCTGAACCGGCCCAAGGCGGCCGCGCAATTGCTCTCGCAAAACTGGGACGCCTGGGGCCTGCATGGCGCGCCGATCGACTTCGCCAACCCACCCACGACACTCCCCCCCGAGGCTCAGGCCGTACTCAAGTACGTGGCCAGCAGCCCGAGCCTGATGGCCGCGCTGGATACCGGCGGGCGTGGCAAGGCCGACAATGTGATCACCCATTCCGATGTCGACCATTTCATCGACAACGCCGGCAAGGACCTCGGCGCCGCGTCGAAATCCTATGGCAGTTTCCTCGGCAGCAAACCCGGTGACCTGGCCAAGGCGAATGCCAAGTCGGCGGCAATCCTGATGGCCAACGAGAGCCTGGCCGCTGGCGCAGGTCCGGCGATGCGCCCCGGTGACGCCAACCAGCGCAGCAACGACGGCATGCTGCGCAGCGACAACCTGCAAGCCTTGGGCAGCGATTCGGCCCTGAGCACCGAGCTGACCGGCGCGGCGGCCATGTGGTCCAGACCCGGGATGTTCCACGCACTGGAAACCGGCGGCGACAACCCCGCCACCGGCAAGTCGGACGGCATCGGCACCCGCGACAACATCGGCGCCTGGCTCGAAAAACAGGCACCGAAAACCGACAGCGACACCCTGACCTTCCTCGACGGTGCCGCCACTCGTGATGCCGTCGCCGGCGTCGACACCTCGGGCCTGACCGCCGACATCCTGGCCAACCCGCAGAACTACAGCGGCGAACAGAAAGCCGCGGTGCTGGTGCAGTTGACCGATGCACAAACCCGCCTGCTGGTCAGCGACTACGTGCCCCACGCCGGGTTGATGGACAAGTACACCTCGCCCCACTACGGCCTGAACCCCAACGAAGACAAAATCAAGGCACAGCTGCAAAGCGGCATCGAAACCCTCTCGGCCGACCCGGACGTGCAAGGCTTCCTGCAAAACAATCGCGGCCCGGCACTGGCCGACATCGTCGACAGCAACCCGGCGATGAAAGTCGCGATGCAGAACTACTACACCGACGACATCGAGACCGGCAAAAACCTCACCGACAATCTCAACGCCAAGGACCAGAACGGCAAGCAGATCGACATGGGCATGGGCCTGCAAAACGCGGCCAACGATACGACCATCGCCAACCTGGCGCTGGGGGGCAACGGCCATGTGGACCTGACCGGCATCGCCGACAAGGCCGGGCAAAGCGACAACATCCAGCAGTACTACAAAAACCAACTGGTGACCGGCAAGGCCTTTACCGACGCGGTGGCCGGCGGCATGGACCCCACCGTGGCGGCCAGCAGCTTCGCCGCCAGCACGGCCTCGGCCCAGGCCTTCCTCGGCGACAAGGCCTCGGCGGATGACGCCGCCACCTTGCAGGTGAATTTCAACGAAGCCCTTGGCGACGCCCTGCTCGGCGGCGCCACCACCGACACCCTGAACATCACCCTGGGTGACGGCAAGGGCAACTTCGACGAAGCCAAGGTCACTGCCGCGATCAACGACGCCCAGCAAAAAGATCCAGAGATGTTCGTCACCTCGGATGGCGGCAAGATCGACCCGGCGCAAGTGGTGTCGATGCTGCGTTCGGTATGGGACATCGGGCGCCAGGGCAACAAGATCGCCGACGCACTGCCCAAGGCCATCGAAGGCATGAAGTTCGGCGACGTCAGCCCGGCATTCAAGCAAGGCCTGTTGCACATCGGCAGCGCAGTGCTGATGAGCGGCGTGCTGATGGCCCGTTCGGCCAGCGGCAGCAACACGCCGGTGGCGGACGCGAACCGGGTATCCGCCGGGCTGCAATTTGCCGGGCTGTTGATGGAGGGCGGTACCAAATACGCCAAGGAAGCGGGTTACGGCATCACCTGGGTCAACCGCCCGGATGGCGGCACCATTGGTGACTTCCCCGGCAAGGTACCGGTGGGCAAGGGCCCGTTGAGCCCGCAGCAAATCGCCAACCTCGGCGCGGCCGGCAAGATCATCGGTTCGGCGGGCGGGATTATCGGCGGTGTGATCGGGGTGATTGGCGGTGTCGACTCGTTGAAAAAAGGCGACTACCTGAGCGGCAGTTTCTCGGTTGCCACCGGCGTGCTGGGTACGGGTGCGGCGGTGGCCGGGTTGGTGGAAGCCGGGGCCGGGTTGTACGGGGCCACGGAAATCGGCGCGGTGGCCGGGACCATCAGCGGGATCCTCGGCGGGGCAACGGCGATCCTTGGCGGGATCGGCAGCGCGTTCCTGCCCTTCGCCCTGGCTGATGCCCATGGCAAGGCGCAGGACGCGTTCTATGGCCAGCTTGCGCCGGTGCTCAAGCAATACGGTTTGACTGGCGGGCCTACGGAGCCGGGTGATTATCCTGAAGACCCGATCCCGGCGATCAACACCTGACCTTCCCTTGCAGCCTTGCGCGAAGGGAGCCGCGCGAGGTTGTGTTTTTGAACATGCACAAAGGTTAATCACATGACGTATTCACACCGCGGCCACCTTGAAGACAGCGCTATTGAAATTCACTTTGGCCCTTATCGACTGCTGCCCCGACGTCATCTGCTGCTGAAAAACGGTGAGCCGGTGAGCCTGGGCAGTCGGGCCCTGACGTTGCTGATTGCCCTCGCTTCGCGGCCTGGTGAGCTGTTGGAGAAGACCCAATTGCTGGACATCGCCTGGCCACGGTTGGTGGTGGAAGAGTGCAACCTGCGGGCGCAGATCAAGGCGATCCGTCGGGCGTTGGGGGATGATGATGCGGTCTATATCGCGACCGCGATGGGCCAGGGGTATCGGTTTGTTGCGCCGACCTGGGTTGAGCGTGGGGCTCGGAAAAAGCCGGTGGTGTTGGGGGTTTATAGTTGTCGGCGTTGTTTGGGGGGGGATTTGGATCGGGGGCATATCCATTATTTGGGTAACGGCTGAAATGGGTTCCGCTCTTACAGCGGCTCACTTTTGAAGAGCGCAAAAGTAAGCAAAACGCTCTTGCCCCACCACTCGGCACCT
>NZ_JBYSWF010000091.1:0-21808 GCF_058780865.1 Pseudomonas sp. GP01-A4 | reverse complement strand
ATGCCCGCGTCATCGTTAACGACCTTCGCGAGCAAGCCCGCTCCCACATTTGGACCGTGCCCGCTTTTGATTTGGCTTTTTGCTCTACAACACTCAAGCCGGCCGGTAGGCCGCTGTAAGAGCAGAACCGTCAGCGGCCGTTACCGCAGCAACGGATATGTACTCAAACCCGGCACGCTAAATCGACAACCCCTTGAAGTGCTCCTGCAAAAACTCCACACACGCCCGCAACTTCCCGGAGTAGGCCAGCCGCGTCGGGTACACCGCCCACACGTTGGCGCTCTGGGTGTAGTCGTGCAGCACCTGCACCAGTTTCCCTTGCTCCAGCAGCGGCTTCACATCCCACATCGAACGCAGCAACACGCCGCGCCCGTCCAGGGCCCATTGCAAAACGATCTCGCCGTTATTCGACGACAACGGCCCGCGCACGCGCACGCTGTCCTGCACGCCATCGCGCTCCAGGTGCCAGATGCCAAACGCGTTGTCGCGCTCCTTGAGCACCAGGCAGTCGTGCTGTTCCAGGTCGCTCAAGTGCTGCGGCACACCACGGCGTTCGAGGTAGGCGGGCGCCGCACACAGCACCCGCCGGTTACTCACCAGCCGGCGACCGATGTGTTGCCCGGGGATGTCGTCGCCCACGCGAATCTCCAGGTCGAAACCCTCGCTGACGATATCGACCACCCGGTCGAACAGGTCCAGGCGAATCTCCAGGTCCGGGTATTGTTCGGCCAATAGCGACAAGGCCGGTGCCACATGGTTACGGCCGAACCCGAAGCTGCTGCACAAATGCAGGTGGCCGCGCGGGCTGTCGTGGGCGTCGGAAAGCTCGTCGGACAACTGCTGGAAGTCTTCGAGAATCCGCACGGCCCAGCGCTGCACGCGCTCGCCATCTTCGGTCAGGGCGATACGGCGGCTGGTGCGGTGCAGCAGGCGGGTGGCGAGGGTGGTTTCGAGAATCTGGATACGCTTGCTGACGTAGGCCGGGGACAAACCCAGCTCGTCGGCAGCCGCAGCAAAGCCGGCCTTGCGGATCACGGTCAGGAATACTCGCAGGTCTTCAGGTAGGGGCACGGTATCTTTCTTGTTGTTCATCAGAAACAGGCATGGCGGCATGAACCGCCAGAATAGCACCGGTATGGCGAAGGAGTTTCTGTGGTGAGGGAGCTTGCTGTGGCAAGGGAGCTTCTGTGGCAAGGGAGCTTGCTGTGGCGAGGGAGCTTGCTCCCGCTGGAGTGCGTAGCGCTCCCAAAGATCTTGGGGCCGCTGCGCAGCCCAGCGGGAGCAAGCTCCCTCGCCACAGGGGATTGGTGTTTAAGGGTTACTCGGCGGCGATCTTCGCCTGGGCGGCGGCCCGTGCATGGCGGCCGTGCTTGAGGGCGATGGGCGCCATTTTCTCGCGATCCAGTTCACCTTCCCACGCAGCCACCACCAGCGCCGCCACGGCATTGCCGATGATGTTGGTCAGTGAGCGGCATTCAGCCATGAACCGGTCCACACCCAGGATCAGCACCATCGCCGCCACCGGCACCGTCGGCACCACCGCGAGGCTGGCGGCCAGCGCGACAAAACCTGCGCCCACCACCGCCCCGGCGCCTTTTGAGGTAAGCATCGCCACCGCCAGCAGGGTCAGTTGTTGCTCCAGCGTCAGGTCGATATTGGTCGCCTGGGCCAGGAACAGCACCGCCAGGGTCATATAGATGTTGGTGCCGTCCAGGTTGAAGGTGTAGCCGGTGGGCACCACGATCCCCACCACGCCTTTGGACGCGCCAAGGCTTTCAAGTTTCTGGATCAGTTGCGGCAGGGCCGATTCGGAGGAGCTGGTGCCCAGCACGATCAACAGTTCAGCCTTGATGTAGGTCAGCAGCTTGAAGATGCTGAACCCCACATACCGGGCGATGCTGCCCAGCACCACGGCGACGAAGAAAAACGCGGTGACATAGAACGTGCCCACCAGTTTCAACAGCGGCAGCAGCGAGCCCAGGCCGTATTTGCCGATGGTGAAGGCGATGGCCCCGAAGGCCCCGATCGGCGCGACGCGGCTGATCATCCCGACGATGCGGAAGAACACTTCGCTGGCCTGGTTGATCACGCCGACCAGGGGCCGGCCCTTCTCGCCGATCATCACCAGCCCGAGGCCAAACAGCACCGACACAAACAGTACCGGGAGGATTTCGCCTTTGGAGAAGGCGTCGAAGAAGGTAGTGGGGATCACATGCATCAGGAACCCGGTGACGCCTTCGCCGTGTTCGGCCTGGCCGACAAAACCGGCGATGGCGGAGGTGTCGAGGGTCTTCACGTCGATATTGAAACCCACGCCGGGGTGCAGCAGGTGCGCGGCGAGGATGCCGATTACCAGGGCGATGCTGGAGACAATCTCAAAGTACAGCAGCGCCTTGCCGCCGACGCGGCCCACCTGCTTCACGTCGTGCATGCTGGTGATGCCGGAGACCACGGTGCAGAAGATGATCGGGCCGATGATCATCTTGATCAGCTTGATAAACCCGTCGCCCAACGGCTTGAGGTCGATGCCCACCTGAGGCCAGTGGTTGCCGATCAACACGCCCAGCACAATGGCGATGATCACCTGCACATACAGGGTTCCCAGCAGTTTTCTGATTGTCATTTTTATTATCTCGAGACGTTTTTTGGGCAAGCAGATCCCGTCGCAGGCTGTTTCAAGCCTGCGGGGCGGGATCGGTCAGGTCAGCGGTTCATAAAGGCTCAGCGAAGGAAGGTCAGGACTTCGCCGAGCAGCACTTCAGGGATTTCTTCTGCGATGTAGTGGCCGGCCGGCAGGGCCTTGCCACGTACGTCGGTCGCGACTTTCTGCCATTCCTTGAGGGGTTCGAAGCAGCGCCCGACGGTGCCTTCGGCGCCCCACATCACCAGCAGCGGCAACTCCAGGTGGTTGCCCTTGTCGATATCGGCGCGGTCGTGCTCAAGGTCGATGCCAGCGGCGGCGCGATAGTCCTCGCAGATCCCGGTGGCGGTGCCGGGCAGTTTCAGGCAACGCAGGTATTCGGCGAAGGCTTCATCGGTGAACGGCTTGAGCCCGGCACTGCGGCTGCCCATGACGCTGCGCAGGTAGAGTTCCGGGTTGCCTTCAATCAGGCTCTCGGGCAACGGCGCCGGGCGGATCAGGAAGAACCAGTGCCAGTAGGCGCGGGCAAAGGCTTCGTCGGTCTGGGCGTACATGGACAGGGTTGGTGCGATGTCCAGCAGCACCATGCGCTGCACGGCCTTGGGGTGGTCCAGAGCCAGGCGATGGGCGACGCGGGCGCCACGGTCGTGGGCCAGCACCGAGAACTTGTCGAAGCCCAGCGCCTTCATCAGCTCGACGCCGTCGCGGGCCATTTCGCGTTTTGAATAATTGGTGTGATGGTCAATGGCGGCGGGCTTGCTGCTGTCGCCATAACCGCGCAGGTCGGCGGCGACCACGGTGAAGTGTTCGGCCAGTTGCTCGGCGACCTTGTGCCAGATGACGTGGGTCTGCGGGTGCCCGTGCAGCAGGAGCAGGCCGGGACCCGCGCCGCCTTTGCGGTAGCTGATGTCCACACCGTTGACGTGGCGCTGGTCTTTTTGGAATCCGGCGAACATGGAATGACTCCTTGTGATGATTGCTTGCATCCTGAAATCACACGGCGCCCGGGGCAAGGGGGAAAGCGTGGAGGGGTTGTTCATGAAGTGTGTTGAAGCCCGATCTTTCAGGCAGTGCAGGTCAACGGTGGGAGCTGGCTTGCCTGCGATGCAGGCAACTCGGTGTATCAGTCGCACCGAGGTGATGCCATCGCAGGCGAGCCAGTTCCTACCGTTGGGTTGCGTCGCCCAGGTGACTTCATCCTTGCTTGAACAACGCCTCGGCCCGCTGGCGAACTTGCGCCTCGGTCAAGTCCTCCTTGCGCGTGGCCAGGAACCACACATGCCCGAAGGGGTCTTTCAGCGTCCCGGAACGGTCACCGTAAAACTGATCCTTGGGTTCTGAAATCGCCGTGCCGCCGGCCTTGATGGCCTGGGCGAACTGTTGGTCGACGTCCTGCACATAGAGATGCAGGCACACGCTGGGGTGTTCTTTTCCCGGGCTGCCGAACGACATTTCGCCACAGGGCGAGGCCATCATGATCGCCGAATCGCCAATGCGCAGTTCGGCATGGCCGATCTTGCCGTCGGGCATGTCCAGGCGCATGACTTCGGTGGCACCAAAGGCTCGTTTGTAGAACTCGATGGCTTCAGCGGCTTTGTCGATGCCCAGGTACGGCGTGATGCTGTGGTAGCCCTCGGGAATGGGTTTGACGCTCATATCGTTCTCCTTGATGGTGGTTGTGGAGGGACGGCTTTTTCACTATAGGCCACGTGCGCCGTGGCTTGCGGGCAGCCGACGAGGTGTTGCCCAGGCAACAGCAAACCGGCAGTTTGCTGCGCCAAGGGCGGTCTGCCGCGCGTATATCGGGAGCAAACCCTTGTGTTTGAAGGCCAGGCGCCTCAGGCACAGAAGCTGCAATGCCTCTGGCAAACCATTCGCCCGAGAGCGTTGTATGTCTGTACTGCCTGTATCTGCCGATTACCCGATTCACACGCCCCACGCCGAGTTGATCCGCGACGAGGCCCACGCACTGGCCGTTGCCCGCCGAGTCGCTGCCGTGTTGCTGGAACAGGACGCCGAGCGCGATCGCACCCGCCAGGTGCCTGCGGAGGTCGTCGACCTGTATTCCAACAGCGGTCTGTGGGGCATCAGCGTGCCCCGCGAGTTTGGTGGTGCCCAGGTGTCATACGCGGTGTTGGCCCAGGTGATTGCGATTATCTCGGCGGCCGACCCTTCGCTGGGGCAAATCCCGCAGAACCATTACTGCCTGCTGGAAGATATCCGCCTGCAAGGCACGCCCGAGCAGCAGGCGTACTTTTTTGGCCTGGCGCTGGAAGGGCATCGGTTTGCCAATGCGCTGTCGGAAACCGGCGGCAAGAACGTCCAGGACATCCAGGCGACCATTCGCCGGCAAGGCGATGGCTATGTGATCAACGGTCGCAAGGGTTATTGCACCGGTTCGCTGTATGCCCACTGGCTGGCGGTGCTGGCGCTGGATGAACAGCAGAATGCGCAATTGGCGTTCGTGCCGCGCGGCACCGCAGGCCTGGTGGTGGTCGACGACTGGGACAGCATGGGCCAACGCACCACCTCCAGCGGCACGGTGCTGGCCGAAGGCTTGAAGGTGCCGGCGTTCAATCTGTTTCCTACCCATCGCTCCTACGATTCGCCGACCCTGGCCGGGCCTTTCGCCCAATTGACCACCGCCGCCATCGACGCCGGCATCGCCCGTGCCGCGTTGCGTGACACGGTGCAGTTCGTCCGGCAATTCGCCCGTCCATGGATCGATGCCGGGGTGGAAAACGCCAGTGAAGACCCGCTGACTATCATCCAGGTCGGCGCGCTGGATATTCGCCTGGAAGCGGCGGAAGCCTTGCTGGAGCGGGCCGGAAAGGCCCTGGACGCCGCGCGCCCGGCACCCGATGAAGACAACGTTGCCCACGCCTCCCTGGCTGTCGCGCGAGCCAAGGTACTGACCACTGAAATCGCCATTGAAGCCAGCAACAAGCTCTTCGAACTCGGCGGCACCCGCTCCACCCTGAAGAAGCACAACTTCGACCGTCACTGGCGCAATGCACGGGTGCATACCCTGCATGACCCGGTGCGCTGGAAGTATCACGTGGTGGGCAACTGGCTGCTCAACGGCGCCAAGCCACCGCGTCACGATTGGTCTTGACCCATGGCCGAGCTGTTTAAAAACATCTATTGGGCCGACATCGGCCAAGCCTGCCTGGAAACCCTGAGCATGCTCAGCGCGGCCCTGGGTTTTACCGTGCTGCTGGGGTTGCCGCTGGGGGTGCTGTTGTTCCTCACCGGCAAGCGCCAGTTGCACGAAACCCTAGTGGTGTATCGGGCGCTGTCGGTGGTGGTCAACGTGCTGCGCTCGCTGCCGTTCATCATCCTGCTGATTGTGCTGATCCCGGTGACCACCCTGCTGGTGGGCACCTCCCTGGGCGTGGCCGGTACGATTCCGCCGTTGGTGGTGGGCTGTACGCCGTTCTTTGCGCGGCTGGTGGAAACCGCCTTGCGCGAAGTCGACCGTGGCGTGGTGGAGGCCACCCAATCCATGGGCGCCAGCACCTGGCAGGTGATCCGCCACACGCTGTTGCCGGAAGCCCGGGGCGGGCTGCTGGCAGCGGTCACTGTCACCGCGATTGTGCTGGTGGACTACACCGCCATGGCCGGGGTGATTGGTGGCGGTGGCCTGGGCGACCTGGCTATCCGCTACGGCTATCAGCGTTTCCAGACCGACGTGATGGTGGTCACCGTGTTGCTGCTGTTGGTGCTGGTGCAGGCCCTGCAGATGACCGGTGACCGTTTGGTGGCGCATTACAGCCGCCGTTGATTCCTATAACTAATGCCTTCGGAGCAACCATGAAAAAATCCCTGGCCATCTTGGCCGCTGTCTTGTCCTTCAATGCCTTTGCCAACGAGACGCTGGTCGTCGGCGCCACGCCCGTGCCTCACGCCGAGATCCTCGAGTTCGTAAAGCCGGTGCTGGCCAAGGAAGGCGTGGACCTGCAAATCAAGGTCTTCACCGATTTCATCCAGCCCAACCAGCAACTGGCGCTGAAGAACATCGACGCCAACTACTACCAGTACCGGCCATTCCTGGATGACTACAACAAGACCCGGAATACCAACCTGGTGCCGGTGGTCGGTGTGCACATCGAGCCTTTCGGCGCGTACTCGACCAAGATCAAAAATATCTCGGAGTTGAAAGACGGCGCGACAGTGTCGATCCCCAACGACCCGGTCAACACTGGCCGCGCCTTGGTGCTGCTGGACGAAGCCGGCCTGATCAAGCTCAAGGACCCGAGCAACACCCTTGCCACGCCGCGGGATATCGTTGAAAACCCCAAGCACCTGAAAATTCGTGAACTGGAAGGTGCGTTGCTGGCCCGCTCGGTGAGCCAGGTGGACCTGGCGTTCGTGTTTGCCAACTACGCCCTGGAAGCAGGGATCGACACCAACAGCGCGTTGATCGTCGAGAAGGGCAAGAGCCTGTACGTGGAGTACCTGGTCGCGCGCCCGGACAACATCAATGACCCTGGCATCCAGAAACTGGCCAAGGCGTTGAACTCCGATGAAGTGCGCCAGTTCATCCTGACCCGCTATAAAGGCCAGATTGCCCCGGGATTCTAAGTCTGACGGCGATCAAAATGTGGGAGCGGGCTTGTGTGGGAGCGGGCTTGCTCGCGAGGGCGGTGGATCAGCCACTGCATCTGGCGACTGACACCCCGCTTTCGCGAGCAAGCCCGCTCCCACATTGATCGAGTTTTACCCCGCCATTATGTGGACGGCTCCAAGAGTTGTGCCCCAGGCCCGCGCTCACCCAGTACGTCGTCGTGATTGCGCAGCGGGCACGCCTCCAGCGACAGGCACCCGCAGCCAATACAGCCGTTGAGTTTATCCCGCAGCAACATCAGTTTTTCGATGCGCTGGTCCAGGTCCTCACGCCATAGCGCAGACAGGCGCTCCCAATCGGCAGCGTTGGGCGTGCGGCCATCGGGCAAGGTTTGCAGCGCGTCATGGATCGTCGCCAGGGGAATGCCCAAACGCTGGGCAATCTTGATCACCACCACCCGGCGCAGCACATCCCGCGGATAGCGCCGCTGGTTGCCGGCGTTGCGGTGGCTCTTGATCAATCCCTTGGTTTCATAAAAGTGCAGCGCGGTAACCGCCACGCCACTGCGGGCTGCCAATTGGCCGACGGTGAGTTCTTTGGTGACCATGAAAAAGCCCTTGACCTTGACTTAACTAGAGGTTTTACCCTGCGTGGCATCGAATCGCAAGATTGTGCCTACAGTGAGGGGGGAATGTTCATGCAGGTATTAGAGAAGAGTCTGAGTTTTACCCAGATGGTCGAATTTCACATCGAGCCTCAGCAGCAATCCGCGTTGGTAGCGGCCCTGTCATCGCAAAGCGAGCGCCTGGCCCAGGGCCATGGTGGCTTTATCAATGCCAGCGTGCAGGTCAGCGATGATGGACGCCGGGTGCTCAGCTACCTGCAATGGCGCTCCCGCGAGGAGGGGGAAGCGGCCTTCAAGTGTTTTGAGCACGGTGAGGAAGATTTCTGGACGCTGATACGCGCCCACCAGGCCACGGCTGTGACCTTCGGTTCGTTCCAGGTGCTGCGCAGCATCGAGCGCAGCCATGACAACGCTCTGCACTGCCGCCTAAATTGACAGGTGCAGCATGCGCTCGCCCTGTACGTTTTCGCCGGGGCGTCGCTTGTTCACCGCCAGCTCGCCGATCTTGATCAAACGGGTACGGGTCACGTTGCGGCTCAGGCCCAGCAGGTTGGCGGTGTGCACCTGGTTGTAATGGCTGAAGCGGTAGGCGGCGCGCAGCAGCGCATCCTCGACCTTTTCATGCAGGGCCCCGGCCTGTTCCTCGAAGAGCTTTTGAAAGGCGCGTTCCAGCAGGGCTTCGGCGCTGTTGTCGGTGCCGTGCTGGCTGTCGTCCTGACGCTCGATGCGCATGTTCGACAGGCGCAGGTCGTCGCGCTCGATCACCCCGTTGCGGCAGATCAGCAGGGTGTGGTGGATCACGTTTTCCAGCTCGCGGATGTTGCCCGGCCAGCTGTAGCTTTTGAGCTTTTGCTCGGCCTCGCGGCTGATGGTGATCGGGCCGTAACCCAGGCGCTGGCTGTAGGCTTCGATGAAATGCCGGGTCAGTGGCAGGATGTCACCGGGCCGATCCCGCAGGGGGCTGAGTTCGAGGCTGACCACGTCTAGGCGGTAGTACAGGTCTTCGCGGAAATGCCCGGCATTGATGGCTTTCTCCAACTGAACGTTGGTGGCCGCCAATACCCGCACGTCGATGGGAATGCTTTTGCGTGAGCCCAGGCGCACCACTTCGCGTTCCTGCAGTACCCGTAGCAGCTTGACCTGGATCGCCATCGGCAAGTCACCGATTTCATCGAGGAACAAGGTGCCGCCGTCCGCCTCTTCGAACCAGCCGGCCTTGGCACTGAGGGCGCCGGTGAAGGCGCCTTTTTCATGGCCGAACAGCTCGGCTTCCACCAGGGATTCGGAAAACGCGCCGCAGTTCACGGCCACGAAGGGCCGGTTGCGCCGGGCGCTGAGGTTGTGGATATGGCGCGCCACCAGCTCTTTACCGGTGCCGGTTTCGCCGATGATCAACACGCTGGCTTCGCTGGGCGCGACTTGCTGGATGTGCGCCAGCAGCGCCTGGGATTTGGGGTCTTCGAAGACCTGGGCCGTGGCGCGGATCGAGGTCGCAAGAGCGGGCGAGGGCGGTAAGGTTAAAAGCTGCATGGGCACCTCTTCTAGGAGTAGAACGTGGGAATCGGCAGGGACTGGTTCAACGCCCAGTCCCCCAGTTCGTGGAGCTTGTAGTCCACCGGGTCGTGCAAGGTTTGCGTGCGCAGGTTGCGCCAGTGCCGGTCCAGGCGCAGCGAGGCGTGAGTGGAGCGCGCGCCGGTGACTTCGAACAGGCGGCTGCACAGCTCCAGGCCGTTGCGGGTGGCAGCGACCTTGGCCGTGGCGATGGCGATGGCCAGCTCGCCGCGCTCGCTTTCACTGAGGCTCGGGCCCTTGGCCCAGGCCTGGTCCAGCAGTTCGGCGGCGCGTTCCACCAGCAGGCGCACGCCTTCCAGCGCGACCCAGAATTCGCCGTAGTGGTTGAGCACGTACGGGTCCTGGCGAATGTCCTGCACCGTGGATTTATGCCAGGGCCGGGTTTCGGTCAGGGTGTAATTCCGGGCTTCGGCAAACGCGCCTTCGGCGATGCCGAGGAACATGTGGGTGAAGGTCAGTTGAGCGATCAGTGGGCGCAGGCAGGCGAAGGGCGTACTCAGCGGGCCGGGATCGAGGAGCAATTCCGACTCTTCCACGCGTACCCGTTCGAAGCTGGCGCTGCCGCTGTCGGTCTGGCGCTGGCCGATGTTGTTCCAGTCATTGTGCAGGGTGATGCCACTGCGCCCGCTGGGGATGGCCGCGATCAGCAGCTTGCCGCCGGCGCTTTCATCCACCGCCGAGGCGATCAGCATTTCCGAGTCGCTGGCTCCGGAGCAAAAGCTCTTCTTGCCGGAGAATTCGCGCCAGCCGTTGTAGGCTTTGACCACCGTGCGCGTGTCCAGCGGGTTGAGGGCGTTGCCCCAGAACCAGTTCTTGCGCGCGGTTTGTTCGAACCAGGGTTGCCATTGCTCCGGGCGTGAGAACAGGCGAACGGTGGCGAGCATCAGGTGATGAAAACCGAAGACGTGGGCGATGGAGCTGTCGACCTTGGCGAATTCGCGCACGATCTCCAGGGTTTCGCTCCAGCGGGCGCCGAGGCCGCCGTATTGGGTGGGAATGCTCAGGGCCAGCAAGCCGCTTTGGCGCAGGGCGTCACGTTCGGTCTTCGGTGTGCCGCCGCGCTCGTCGCGTTCGACGGCAGTGAGGGCAAATTCGGCGGCCAGCAGTTTGGCGGTCTGCAAGGGTGAGGGCAGGACGCTGTTGGGTTTGGCTGTCACGCGGTATTCCTCATGGTGTGCCGGGGCGTGCCCCGGCAGACGGCAGGTCAGGCCTTGGCTTTTGCCGGCAGGACGTCGTTGGCAATCATTTCGCCGAACGGTCCGGTGAGGTTGGTGACGCCGCGCCCGGCCAGGCTGGCGTAGGGTTCCGGCAGCAGCGGGAACACCAGTTCGGCAAAGCGATACGCCTCTTCCAGGTGCGGGTAGCCGGAGAAGATGAAGCTTTCGATGCCCAGGTCTGCGTATTCCTTGATGCGCTCGGCGACTTGCTGAGGGTTGCCCACCAGGGCCGTGCCCGCGCCGCCACGTACCAGGCCGACGCCGGCCCACAGGTTGGGGGCGATCTCAAGGTTGTCGCGGCGCCCGTCGTGCAGGGCGGCCATGCGCCGCTGGCCTTCGGAGTCAAAGCGCGAGAAGGATTTTTGCGCGGCGGCGATGGTTTCGTCGCTGATGTGCTCGATCAGTTTGGCCGCGGCTTTCCAGGCGTCTTCTTCGGTTTCGCGCACGATCACATGCAGGCGAATCCCGAATTTGACGGTGCGCCCGTGGCGGGCGGCGCGCTCACGCACGTCGGCGAGTTTCTCGGCGACGGCGGCCGGTGGTTCGCCCCAGGTCAGGTACACGTCGACTTGTTCGGCGGCGAGGTCGTGGGCAGCGTCCGAGGAACCGCCGAAGTACAGCGGTGGATATGGCTTCTGCACCGGTGGGTAAAGTGCCTTGGCGTTCTGCACGCGCAGGTGTTTGCCTTCGAAATCCACCGATTCGCCTTGCAGCACGCGGCGCCAGATCTTGAGGAATTCGTCGGTCACTTCGTAGCGTTCGCTGTGATCGAGGAAGCTGCCGTCGCCGCGGTTTTCGTCGGGGTCGCCGCCGGTCACCACGTTGATCAACAGGCGGCCATTGGACAGCCGGTCGAGGGTGGCGGCCATGCGGGCCGAGACGGTTGGCGAGATGATCCCCGGGCGGATCGCCACCAGGTAACGCAGGCGTTCGGTCAACGGCACCAGCGCCGAGGCAATCACCCAGGAGTCTTCGCAGGAGCGGCCGGTGGGAATCAGCACGCCGTGGTAGCCGAGGTTGTCGGCGGCCTGGGCGACTTGTTTCAAATAGTTGAGGGTGACCGGGCGAGCACCCTGGGTGGTGCCCAGGTAGTGGCCGTCACCGTGTGTAGGCAGAAACCAGAAAACATCCATGACAAATCCTTAAGCGATTTTCAGCAGAGAGGTGGGATGCGCGGCAAACAACGGCGCGGCGCGTTCTGCAGCAAGGCGAATGCGGGCCTTCAAGGGCTCACTGGTTATGTGGTAATCGGTGAAATCGGCCTCGGTGGCGTACACGCCAATGGGCAAGGTCAGGGCCTGGAAGAAACTGAACAGCGGGCGCAACTGGTGATCGAGTACCAGGGCGTGGCGTTCGCTGCCGCCGGTGGCCGCCAGCAACACCGGGGTGTTGATCAGGGCGTTGAGGTCGACCAGGTCGAACAGGTGCTTGAGCAGGCCGGGGTAGGAGCCGCGATACACCGGCGCGGCAACGATCAGTAGGTCGGCCTGTTCGATGGCCTGCAGTTGCGCTTCGACGTCGGCGGGCAATTCCTGGCGCGACAGTGCGCCGCCCAGCGGCCGGGCAATGTCGCCCAGTTCGATCAGGGTGGCCTGGATCGGCAATTGATCGGCCAGTTCGGCCAGCACCGCCTGGGTCAACACCAGGGTGCGGGACGGACGCCAGGTTCCGCCGGAGAGGGCAACGACATTCAGTGGACGGGTCATCAACAGTTCCTTTTTCAACAGTGGCTCAGGGCAAGAGCAGTAGCAGGGCTTGAGCAAGAGCTGTACCAAGCTGTGCAGCCCTTGACTGGCGTGGCCTCTGTGCCAGGTGTTGGAAAATGGTGGTGTTGTCTGCCTGGTGTTTTGTTGAATGACTGTTGCCTGGGCAACAGTTGCCAGGCGAACAGTGGCGTGAGTGTTGAGGCCATTTATAGAGGGTTGTGTTTATTCCGTAAATGAACGTATTTCCATATTTATAGACCTACATGGAATATAAGGCGCGACTATCAGAAGTGTCGCAAAGGTTGATAGCGACTATCACGGCTGATGATTTTTCACCGTGCAGGGGCGGGAGTAGCCTGTACTCATTGACTTCAGCCCGTTTCGCAGGACCTTCGCCATGAACCGTTTTCTCGCCATTTCCGTATTGCTTGTCACCTCAGTCCTTGCCGGTTGTGCGACGCATTCGTCGCCCGAACTGCGTGGCTACTCGGCCGAGGAGAGCAAGGAACTGGCGCTTGAAGCCCTGAGCCGTCGAGGCCTGTCATTTGATGAATACCAACAGAAGAAAGCCGAACTGACCGGCCAGCCACGGAACACCTTCGGTTTCGACCGTCAGGGTGAGATGAATGCCGAGCGCAGCATGACGCTGCACGGTCGCCCCAGTTGAGTCAGTGGCGAGGTCTGAAAAGCCCGAGGTTTCCCACAGGAACCTCGGGCTTTTTGTTTGCCATCCGTTTCCCGGAGCCTGTTAAGCTGAATTTCAGGAGCGTTCCTACGCACTTTTAAATAAAGTGGTCTTTCTTTAACGGCACGGGATCAGGTAAACCATCTTCCTTCCTGATTGCGGCCCCTGAGACGTTGTTCTCGGGAACCTGCTCTGCGAGTCTTTAACGTCATGAATAAACGTCCGCTGTATTTCGACTACGCCGCCACCACGCCGGTGGATGAGCGGGTCATCCAGGTGATGGTTGAGTGTCTGGGCTTCAATGCCAACTTCGGCAACCCTGCGTCCAGTTCCCACGCGTTCGGCCAACAGGCCCGGCAAACGGTTGAGCGGGCACGGGGCCAGGTGGCTGAGTTGGTCGGCGCCGAGCCGGCACAGATTGTCTGGACCTCCGGTGCCACCGAGTCCAACAACCTCGCCATCAAGGGCGTTGCCCAGGCGCGCGGCGTGGCCGGCGGGCACATCATCACCAGCCAGATTGAACACAAGGCCACGCTCGACACCGCTCGCCAGTTGCAGGAAGCCGGGGTTGCCGTGACGTACCTGGTGCCGGACGCCGAGGGTTTGATCAGTGTCGAGGCGGTGAGCGAAGCATTGCGTGAGGACACCTTCCTGGTGTCGCTGATGCTGGTGAACAACGAGCTGGGCACTCTTAACGATATCCGGGCGATTGGCGCACGCGTGCGCGAGCATGGCGCGCTGTTTCACGTGGATGCGGCGCAGGGCGCAGGCAAGGTCGAGATTGACCTGGCCGAATGGCCAGTGGACCTCATGTCATTTTCCGCACACAAACTCTATGGTCCCAAGGGTATCGGCGCGTTGTACGTCGGCCCACGTGCGCAGCAGAAAGTGCTGGCGCAGATTCACGGCGGTGGCCATGAAGGTGGTTTGCGTTCGGGCACCCTGGCAACTCACCAGATTGCCGGCATGGGCACCGCGTTTGCCCTGGCGGCAGCGTCCTTTGCTGAAGAAAAGGCGACCATCGTTGCCTTGCGCGAGCGCCTGCTGGAACGGCTGAATACAATTGCCGGGGTGCGCCTTAATGGCAGCCTTACCCAACGCATTCCCCACACCCTGAGCCTGACGTTCAGCGAAGGCGAGTTCAATTCCGCCGCCTTGAGCGCGGGCATTGCCTTCTCGGCCACTTCGGCCTGCAATTCGGCGAGCAATGCACCGTCCCATGTGCTTCTGGCGCTGGGCCATGATGCCCGCAGCGCAGGTCGTACCATTCGCTTGAGCCTCGGGCGGTTTACCACCGAGCAGGATATCGATCAGGCGGTACAGCTGATCAAGGCGGCACTGGCCAGCGCACCGGCGTTCTGGGCCGTTTGACCCCATAACAATTATTAGTGGTTAGCAGGAGACACGATGAGCACACAGCCTTTGACCCATGGAACGGTTCCCCAGCGCCTGGCGCACACCCGCGAACTGATGAGCCGCGAGGGCATTCATGCCCTGTTGGTGCCGTCGGCGGACCCGCACTTGTCCGAATACCTGCCGGGTTACTGGCAGGGCCGTCAGTGGTTGTCGGGTTTCCATGGGTCGGTGGGCACGCTGATTGTTACTGCGGATTTTGCCGGTGTATGGGCAGACAGCCGCTATTGGGAACAGGCGACCAAGGAGCTCAAGGGCAGTGGCATCGAGTTGGTCAAGCTGCAACCCGGCCAGCCCGGGCCGCTGGAATGGCTCGCGGAGCAAACGCCGGAAGGCGGCGTGGTGGCCGTTGATGGTGCGGTCATGGCCGTGGCCTCGGCGCGCACCCTGGGCAGCAAGCTGGAGGCACGTGGTGCACGCTTGCGCACGGATATCGACTTGTTGAATGAAGTCTGGCAAGACCGTCCAACCTTGCCGAACCAACCGATCTATCAACATCTGCCACCCCAGGCCACCGTCAGCCGTGGCGAGAAGCTCGCAGCCCTGCGTGCCAGCTTGAAGGAAAAGGGGGCCGACTGGCATTTCATCGCGACCCTGGATGACATTGCCTGGCTGTTTAACCTGCGGGGTGGCGACGTTTCGTTCAACCCGGTGTTTGTCTCGTTTGCCTTGATCGGCCAGCAGCAGGCGACGCTGTTTGTGGCCCTGAGCAAAGTCGACGCCGAGCTTCGCGCGGTGCTGGAACAGGATGGCGTGACCCTGCGCGATTACAGCGAAGTCGCAGCGGCGTTGAAGGACATTCCTTCGGGCGCGAGTGTGCAGGTCGACCCGGCCCGGGTGACCGCCGGCTTGCTGGAAAACCTGGGCAGTGGCGTCACGCTTATCGAGGGGCTTAACCCGACCACCTTGGCCAAATCGCGCAAGAGCCTGGCGGACGCCGAGCACATTCGCCAGGCCATGGAGCAGGATGGCGCGGCCCTGTGTGAATTCTTCGCCTGGCTCGACAGCGCGTTGGGCCGTGAGCGCATCACCGAACTGACCATTGATGAGCACCTGACGGCAGCGCGTACCCGTCGTCCGGGTTATGTGTCGCTGAGCTTCAATACGATTGCCGCATTCAACGCCAATGGCGCGATGCCGCACTATCACGCGACTGAAGAAGAACACGCGCTGATCGAGGGCGATGGCTTGCTGCTGATCGACTCGGGTGGCCAATACCTGGGCGGCACGACCGATATCACGCGGATGGTGCCTATCGGGACGCCAAGCGAAGAGCAGAAGCGCGACTGCACGCGGGTGCTCAAAGGTGTGATTGCCTTGTCCCGCGCGCATTTCCCCAAGGGCATTCTTTCGCCGCTGCTGGATTCCATCGCCCGTGCGCCGATCTGGGCCGAGGGTGTGGACTACGGCCACGGTACCGGTCATGGCGTCGGCTATTTCCTCAATGTGCATGAAGGCCCGCAGGTGATCGCGTACCAAGCCGTCGCGGCGCCGCAAACGGCAATGCAGGCAGGCATGATTACCTCCATCGAGCCCGGCACTTACCGTCCGGGCCGCTGGGGTGTGCGCATCGAGAACCTGGTGTTGAACCGTGAAGCGGGCAAGACCGAGTTTGGCGAGTTCCTCAAGTTCGAGACACTGACACTGTGCCCGATCGACACCCGTTGCCTGGAGCCGTCGTTGCTGACGGTGGAAGAACGCCAGTGGTTCAACGATTACCACGCGCAAGTCCTTGAGCGCCTGAGCCCGCTGCTCAGTGGCGCGGCACTGGAATGGTTGCAGGTGCGTACGGCCGCTATCTGAGGGGCTGCAGTTCGGGCGCCTGGGTCAGGGCATCGGCCATGTAGTCGATAAACGCTTTGACCCGGGCGGACTGGCGGCGATTGGGTGCCGAAACGGCATGAATCGGCAGCGACTGCGGGGTGTAGTCCTGCAGCAAGGCGACCACCCGGCCGGCCTTCAGGTCATCAAAGAACAACCACAGGGGCGACAGTGCAATGCCGTGCCCCGCCAATACCATCTCGCGTATAGCCTCGGAGTTATTGCTCTGGGCGTTGCCCTTGATCTTGACGCTGTGCCGCGTCCCGTCCTTTTCGTAGACCCATTGGTTCTGGCTGCTGAGCAGGTTGAACAGCAGGCAATTGTGCCGGGCCAGCTCTTGCGGTGTTTGCGGCGCCGGGTGTTTGGCCAGATAGGCCGGACTGGCGAGGGTGACCCGGTGAGTAGTGCCGATCTGCCGGGCGATCAGGCCGCTGTCGCGCAACTCGCCGATGCGCAGGGTAACGTCCAGGCCTTCGCTGACCAGGTCCTGATTTTGATCGCTCAGTTGCAGGTCAACCTGTACCTGTGGGTATCGATCGAGAAATCCCGCCAGGCGTGAGGCGATGTGCAGGCGACCGAAGCTCACCGACGACCCAATGCGTAACGGACCGGCGACAGCCTCCTTGCCGGACTGGAAGCTGTGTTCTGCAGCATCCACCGCCGCGAGGATTTGTCGGCAATGGCTGTAGTAGCGCTGGCCTTCGTCTGTCAGGGAGAGTTTGCGGGTGCTGCGGGAAATCAGCTTGCCGCCCAGTTCTGTCTCCAGTGCACGCAGTACTTTGCTGATAGTGGGCTGAGTGGTCTGCAACTCCCGGGCAACCGCAGAGAAACTCCCGCGCTCGATCACTCGAACGAAAATGGCCATTGCGTTGAGCTTATCCATGGAGCTACCGATTCATGCCAAATGAGCATGGTCACTATAGCCGTTTGGCGTCTTATCGGCATGAATGGCCGGGCACATCATGGTGATCACTTCCTGATGAATCGAGATCGCGACCATGACTGATACAACTCAAATGCACGCCCTGGTGGTGGATGTGGCGAATGGGCCGTTACGGCTGGCAACGATTCCAAGGCCGACGCCTGGGGATGGTGAGGTGCTGGTTAGGATCAAGGCCAGTGGCCTCAACCCGTTGGATGGGAAAATTCGAGCAGGCGAGGCGGCCCATGCCCGTCAGCCGTTGCCGGCTGTGATTGGCTTGGACTTGGCGGGGATCATCGAGACGGTGGGCCCGGGTATTAACGAGTGGAAGGCGGGCGACGAGGTGTACGCCCTGGCGACGGGAGTGGGCGGCCTCCAGGGTTCGTTGGCGGAGTTTGCCGTGGTGGATGCGCGCTTGCTGGCGAGAAAACCCGTGACCCTGAGCATGCGCGAAGCCGCGGCATTGCCGCTGGTGCTGATCACCGCATGGGAAGGGCTGGTGGACCGTGCGCATGTAGGCCCGGGGCATAAAGTACTGATTCAGGGCGGTGCGGGTGGTGTAGGACATGTCGCCGTGCAAGTGGCTAATGCATTTGGCGCCGAGGTGTTTGCGACCGGTTCAGCCAGGCAGCGGGCGTTGATCGAGGGGCTGGGCGCTACGTTTATCGACTACCAACAGCACACCGTCGAGGAGTATGTAGCCTTGCACACGGCGGGCGAAGGTTTTGACATTGTGTATGACACGGTGGGCGGGCCGACGCTGGATGCATCCTTCCGGGCGGCCAGGACTTATCACGGGCATGTGCTGAGTTGTCTTGGCTGGGGTTCTCATAGCCTGGCGCCGTTGTCGTTTCGCGGGGCGACTTACTCCGGGGTGTTTACCCTGCTGCCGATGCTGACGGGCAAGGGGCGGGAGCACCACGGGCAGATCCTTGCCGAGGCGGCGCAGTTGATTGATGA
This sequence comes from Pseudomonas sp. GP01-A4, assembly GCF_058780865.1. Taxonomy (NCBI): domain Bacteria; kingdom Pseudomonadati; phylum Pseudomonadota; class Gammaproteobacteria; order Pseudomonadales; family Pseudomonadaceae; genus Pseudomonas; species Pseudomonas sp. GP01-A4. Next base: position 3,679 of record NZ_JBYSWF010000091.1, on the reverse strand, counting down.
CGGGAAGCTCACGCCGATTCTCGACGGGCGTCAATTCGACCTGCACTCGGCAAACGCCGCCTGCGAGTTACTCGCCGGCGGCGCTCAAGGGCGTCTGGTGATTGAAATCTAGCTCAGCGCTTCGCGGACAAACTCCAGGCGGTCCTGGCCGAAAAACAACTGGTCGTCGACGAACATCGTAGGTGCCCCGAATACGCCGCGCTGGATGGCGTGCTCGGTATTGTCCTTGAGGGTGGCCTTGACGGCATCGTCATTCGTCAACGCGAGGACTGCTTCGGGATCAAAGCCGTGTTCAGCCAGCACCGCAGCCACCACAGCAGGATCACCCAGGTGACGGCCTTCTACCCAAAGGGCACGGAACAGGCAATCGATGAAATCCTGAAAACGCTCGGGTTGGCGCATTTGGACACCGGTGACAGCGCGCATCAGCGTCAATGTATTGATGGGGAAGTGTGGGTTGAACGTGAGCGGGACGTTGTAGCGCTGGGCGTAGCGCGCCAGGTCCTGCAGCATGTAGCGGCCTTTGGCGGGAATGGTGACCGGTGATGCATTGCCGGTGGCCTTGAACACCCCGCCCAGCAGCATTGGCTTGTAAATCAGCTGGGTGCCGGTTGCAGCGCACAGGCCTGGAAGTTGGGTGTAGGCCAGATAGGTGGCAGGGCTGCCGAGGTCGAAGAAAAATTCTACTGTTTTACTCATGCTGGATACTCGCAGTTTATTGTTATGGGGCGCGCTTACCAGGGTTCATTCCAGGGGCGCAGGTCCAGCTCGAAGGTCCAGGCGTCCCGGGGCTGGCTGTGCAGGTACCAATAGTTATCGGCGATGTGGTCCGGATTGAGAATGCCGTCCTGATCCTTGAGGGCGTATTTTTGCGGGAAGTTGTCGCGGATGAAGTCGGTGTCGATGGCGCCATCCACGACGACGTGGGCGACGTGGATATTCCGTGGGCCCAGTTCGCGAGCCATGCTTTGCGCCAGTGCACGGATCCCGTGTTTGGCTCCAGCGAACGCGGCAAAGCCGGCGGCTCCACGCAACCCGGCCGTGGCACCGGTAAACAGGATGGTGCCGCGGTTACGGGTGACCATGCGCTTGGCCACTTCCCGCGCGTTGAGGAAGCCTGAGAAACAGGCCATCTCCCAAATCTTGAAGTACTTGCGGGCGGTTTCTTCCAGGATGCTGCACGGCACATTGGCGCCGATGTTGAACACGAAGGCTTCGATGGGGCCCAGCTCGGTTTCAATCCGCTCGATCAGCGCGATAACGTCTTCTTCCTTGCGGGCATCGCAGGCAAAGCCATGCGCCTCGCCACCTGCTGCGTGGATGCTATCCACCAAGGGTTGCAGTTTATCGGCGCTGCGCCGGGTGACGCAGGCGACGTAACCCTCACGGGCGAAACGCTTGGCGATGGCACCACCTGTGGCATCGCCGGCACCCACTACCAGTACGATTTTCTTGTTGTTCGTCATGGGAGATCCTTTAGTAAACGATCGTTTGCCAAACGAACGTTATGCTACGATCCAGCAGGCGTCAAGCTGACAGCACAGTGGAGGAAGCGATGCGATATTCGGCTAGTCACAAGCAGCAAACTAGGGAAAAGCTTCTGGACAGCAGTGCGGCACTGGCGAAGAAAGAGGGTTTTGCCAGTGTCGGGGTGGATGGCTTGATGAAGGCCATTGGCTTGAGTGGCGGTGCGTTTTATAGCCACTTCGCTTCGAAGGATGAATTGTTCAGTTCGATTGTCGAGCGTGAATTGAGCCACAGCCTTGAGCGATTGAATGGCGACGGGGTGCAAAGCCGTGAGCGGCTGGATCGCTGTTTGAAGTTCTACCTGAGCATGGCCCATGTGGAGCAATCCGAAGCCGGATGTGCGTTGCCGAGCCTGGGGGCGGAGATTGCGCGATCTGATGTGGCCGTTCGTCAACAGGCGCAGGACTGGATTTGCCGATTGCAGGTGGGGTGGGCAGCAACACTGGGCAGCGAGGCCCTGGCGTGGTCGATTCTGTCGCAATGCATCGGCGCCCTGGTGGTGGCGCGGATGATGGTCGACCCGCAGGTGCAGGCACAGGTCCTGTCATCGAACTACGAGGTGCTCAGCCAGCAGCTGTCGAGGCTGTGAGGTCATCGACAGTTACTTGCAGATGACAATCATGCTTCGGCTTGTGTAGCCGGCGGGGTTAAGACCGAACGGGTAGTCGCCTGGGTCTTCGGCGTTGTCCCCCGACTTGGCGATGACTTTATAGCCTTTGGCGCCACACGAATTAGCTGCACTGGCGTAGCACTGGTCCCAGGAAGAGGACAGGCCTGAGCAGTTGATATGCAGGCCCTTCTTTCCCCGTTTTACTTCGGTCTTGGTGGTCGCGGCACAACCTGCGATTGCCACAATCATGAACAGCATCAAAATTCGCTTCATTACTATCCTTAATAGCCGCCTCGCTTAAGTGCACGAAGCTGGCTTTGCTCGCTCTCGAGTGTAGCGTTCATGATGTCCTTATCGAAAATCTCCATGAATGACACTGGGTTACGACCTAAACATGGCCTAATTGAGCGGCAAATGCCATAGCTACGTCAAATCCTGAATCAATCGGCTGGAACGAGTGGTTTTGATTCGTTACGCATGGTCAGGGTTGCACCCACCGAGGCCAGGATAATGCAGGTGATGGCCAGCCATTGCGCCAGGGACAAGTGCTCTTGAAGGAAAAACAGCCCGGACAGGGCGCCGAACGCGGGTTCGATGCTCATCAGGGTTCCGAACGTGCGGGCTGGCAGGCGAGTCAGGGCGACCATCTCCAGGGTGTAGGGCAGGGCGGTGGATAAAACCGCGACACCAATGGCGATCGGGATCAGCGAGGGTGTGAGGAGTGCGGCGCCCGCGTGGACGATACCTATCGGTGCAACAAACAACGCTGCAATCATTACGCCGAGGGCCGCAGTCTGAACGCCATTGTCGGCGCCGGCCTTTTGGCCAAACAGAATGTAGAGTGCCCAGCACGCACCTGCGCCGAGTGCATAGGCGGCGCCTGTGAGGTCAATGCCGCTGCTGGCTTCGCCCACTGGGATCAATAGCAGAAGTCCGACAATCGCCAAGGCTATCCAGAGAAAGTCTACGGCGCGTCGCGAAGCGTAGATGGCGACTGCCAGTGGGCCGGTGAATTCGAGGGCTACTGCAATTCCCAGCGGAACGGTGCGCAGCGACATATAGAAGAGGAAGTTCATTCCCCCCAGCGCCATCCCGTAGACGATCACCGTCTGCAACGACTTGGCTGTCAGCTTGGCGCGCCATGGGCGTAAAAGGAGCAGCATGATCACACTGGCGAAAATCAGGCGCAGGGTGGTGGTGCCCTGGGCGCCCACGATGGGGAACATGCTTTTGGCGAGTGAGGCGCCTGATTGAATAGAGGCCATGGCAATGAGTAGCAGGCCGACCGGAAACAGTGTCGAAGCCAGGCTACGCGGGGAAGTGGTCATTGAGGGTATTCGTCCGAGGTCGTATTGAAAGAAACCGAGTGGCTATGATGCTTAACTGTCAAGCGTTGAGCAATATATTGCTCAGTTAGTTAAGGGTTCCTTCCTATATAGACGAATTCCGTGATTGTGGGGATGGATTGATAGAAAAGCTGAATTAAGGGTTGACGGCAGATTCTGGAAGTCTATAATTCGCCCCACTTCCGGCGCAGTCGAA